>DASZFN010000996.1:0-3448 GCA_035939715.1 Gemmataceae bacterium
GACCGATCTGTGGGCGATCAAGAAGGTCAACCCGCAAAGCATGGTCCACCTGACCGAAAAGCCAGTCGAACTGGCGTCGCGGGCGATGGAGTACTCGTCCCGGCCTGGGGAGAACGTACTGGACTTGTTCGGGGGCAGCGGGTCGACGCTGATCGCGGCCGAGCAGACGGGACGAAAAGCATTCTTGATGGAACTGGACCCGCACTACTGTGATGTAATTATTCCCCGTTGGGAGCAGTTCACGGGCAAGAAGGCAGTGCTGGAGGATGTCGTTGCGGTCTGAAAAACGCCCGAAATGAACCTTCCTGACACCTGTTGACACCTCCTGGGGGCTTTTTGGGAGACCGAATGGTTTCCCGAGCGGGACTGACTATGCCGCGTGGCCGACGAAATTCTGATGAGATGCTGCTGATGCTTTTGGCGTGCGGAGCCACCGTCGAGGCTGCCGCCGCCAAGGCTGGCATAAGCAAGTCGACTGCTAAGCGTCGCCTCGCCGATCCGAAGTTCCAGCGGCGCTTGAAAGAGATCAAGTCGGAAATGGTGCAGCGGATGGCGGATGCCTTGACTGCCGCGGGTATGGAATCGGTCAAGAATCTCGTGCAATTCCGGCAATCGCCGGCCCCGTATGCCGTCCGCTTTGCATCGGCCAAGACCGTGATAGAACTTGGAATCAAGGTGCGTGAGGTCGCGAGCTTCGAAGAGCGACTCGCCGCTCTCGAACAACAAATGACGTTGAACAACACCACCTGAGGCGCCCATGCGACTCCATTCTCGGCTACGAACCCTAGAACGCACGCAAAGTAAGCGAAGCAGGCTCTTTCGGTGCAGAGTCTGCCGAGAGCGTCCAGACAGTCTCATGGTGACGACTCGGCAATCCGTCGTCCGCGGCGAGCGCGGCCAGTTTACGTTGGTACGAGACGAAACCGGACCCCGGTCTTTGCCCGAAAACGCCCCGTGCCCGCACTGCATGTGGCAACCGAAGGTCAGCGAGATTGTCGAGATCATTGTGCACAGTCGGGAAGAGGCGCGCTGGGCGGCGAGTGGGCCAGCATGACGGGGGTGATTATGCATGCCGCCAGGCCAATACGCTTACGCTCGCGACTGTCACGCTTGGAGCGGCAAGCTGCAACGATTGCCCCAGACGACCCCCTTTGTCCGGTGTGCGGGAGCGGGCCATGTCAGCAGATCTCATTTTGGCACTTGGGACAGGACGGAACCGAGCGGCTCATTTCGGGCCCGGCGCCTGCTCCATGTCCCAGGTGTGGGCGCGAAGGAAAGAAGGGCACGATCACGAGAATCGTGGTCGTTGAGCCCGCGGAGGCGGGCCACAAGAATGCTTGACGGTGGCGCGGCGGCTAAATCCATCTGACGGGACAGAGGCGCACACGATGGGCTTACGGCAACGCTTGCAAAAGCTGGAAAGAGCCCACCCGACGAATGGTCCAGGCCTGTGGCTTGTCTGCGTGGATGAAGAAGGCCGCATCCTCGATGATGGCTCCAGGGCCACGCGCCCCTGGATCGGCAAACATTACCACGACGTGCCCAGGGGCGTGGCAACGGTCGTCGGGGGCGTCGATCCGCTGATCGTGCTGGGCCTGCAAGCGAACGGCGAAGCGTTTGGGACAACCAATGAGATTGCGGCAACGACTTCTGAAGCTTGAACAACGGCAAGGTGCCGCGAATCGCGTGCAATTAATCGCCGTCGAGGTCCCTGGTTCACCCGCCTTGATGCTTTACCGCGGGCAATGGAAAGAGGTTCCGGACGTGGTTGCGGTGCTCAATGCGCATCCCCGCCCGCCAATCAAGGTCTATCGGGGGTTCGATGTTCGTGAAGCACCATGAACCGCTTGAGGCCTCGTCGCTGTCGCCTGGAGCGATAAGTCGTGAAAGGCGGGACGTATGCGACTATTGAGCAGGCTTGCTCGACTTGAAGTTGCCATGCAACCTGTGCGAGAGCGAAATCTTGCGAGAACAACGCAATGGTGCCAGGCGTTTGCCGACTTTGAGGCGAGGCGTAAGAGCGGCGTCGAGATCAGCGCGGAAGAACAACAGCGTTTTGCCCGAGCTTACGAACTGATCGAGATCGCAAAGGCGCGAAGGGATAAGGCGCTCGGGATTCGGCGGAAGTCGAAGGTAGAATCAGGCGAGCATGTTCCCGGCGCGAGCGGATCGCCAGGCCGGGAGCCGCCAACCGAATCGTAATCCATGTGCTCTGCTCTGCAGTTCGTAAACGTGCGGGCTTATGCTTACTGGGCGCTACGCGACATACTGGACCCGGAGCGCGGCGAGAAGATGGCGCTGCCGCCTGACCAGGAACTGCTCTCCGACCTGACGGCGCCGCGCTGGGCCATGACCATGCAGGGCATCAAGGTCGAGCCGAAAGAGGACATTGTGAAGCGGCTCGGGCGGTCGCCGGACTGTGCGGACGCGATGGCGCTAGCAATCCTCAGGCCGCCGGTTTACGAGACCCCCAGGCCGACGCGACTCGTTGCCATGTAGTCGGACAGGAATTCTTTACAAGGTGCTCGCCTGACGGCCGCGAAGTAGCGATTCTTGTCGGCTTCGGGTAAGGCCAAACCATCATGGCTTCACTGGCCTTGAGCAGAGCCAACCCGGATGCGGTATTTGACTCGCCTGACGCCGAGACCTACGCTTGGTTACCTACCTTTGATACTTCTACCCCGCCAACGAGAGGTATAGATGTCGAAACCCGCCACGTACACGGCGGAAACGCCGTGCCCTGCCACACAACTCAAAAAGATGAGACGCAAAAACCGTGGCGGAAACCCGGAAGACGCGCCCCGGCAATGCTTGATGCTTGTTCAGCAGGCACTGGAGCAAGCTCTCCTCGCCCAGCAACAGCGCGTGAGTCCTGAGTTTAATGATTTCGACCGGATGGCGATTAACGCGACTACAGAGCACCTTAGACGGGCTCTCGCCGAATTGCGCTGCTTCGGACATTAGTCAGGCCACGTGTCCGCGGACTATCGCTACCTCCGTCGAGGCGGCGCAGACCCGATCTTCGAGCGCGGCCTGGGGCCGCGTTGTTCTGGGTGAGATAAGTTGTGCGTCAGCAAACCTGGTTCGCCCGTTCGCAGAGTGATAAGCTGCATGCTCTGGCCCTCCGTTTGGCAATGTCCTGGATGAAGGAGCCATGCCGATCATGCTGGTCACTTGGTCAAAAACAATTGCAACCCTTGTCGTGATCCTGATTCCGGATTGCACCGGCTTACCTGGCTCCCGACTTGCTCGCGCGGAAGGTTCGGCAAACAGTTTGGCCATTTGCGTAGTGCAGGCCGCACCGGTCAAGAACACGCTTGAAGACAGGGTCCGCACCGCAATTAGCCATGCAGTGGAGTTCTTGAAGAAGTCGCAAGCCGAGGGCGCATGGGAACCAAAGCATCAGTTTAGGGAGGGTGGTACCAGTGCTTTGGCTATTCTGGCGCTT
>DASZFN010000997.1:0-5510 GCA_035939715.1 Gemmataceae bacterium
ACGATTGGAATCGTGTCCCACAAATCAGGCCGGTTCGATTTTGCTGTGCTCGTCCAGCGTGACGCTGCTTAACTCGCCGTTGTCCTTGGTGAAGTGGACGCAAACAACGACGATGTCGTCCTCGGGAACCCGGTGCGTCGCCAGCCCGGTCGCCAGGTAATTCACATTGCGGAAAGCTCCCATCACCGTTGCCGTCCATTGCTTCATGCCAACGCGGACTGTCTGCGTGATGCGGATCCGCTGACCCGGCTGGAGCGCCCGGAGAATGGCAGTCAGCTCCGGGGACACCGGCCGGGTGGCGGAAGGAATCGTGGACGAAGGAGTGCTCATAGAACGTCTCCCGCGCCGGGCATGCCGCGCACGAGCGCGATGCGACCTGTACGCGCCAGCTCAATAATCCCGTAAGGGCGCATCAACTCGATGAAAGCCTCAATCTTGCGCTCCTGGCCGGAGATCTCGACCATGATGTTCTCCGCGCTGATGTCAACGACCCGGCCGCGAAACATCTCGACGAGGAGACTGATCTCCATGCGCTGTTGCGGCGCGGATTTGACCTTGATAATCATCAGGTCGCGTTCGACGAAGTCCTCGCCGCTGATGTCCTGAACCTTGACGACGGTGACGATCTTGTCGAGTTGCTTGCGGACCTGTTCCAGCTCGGCGTCGTCGCCGCGGACGACGAACGTCATGCGCGACAGATCCGCGACCTCGGTCTCGCCGACCGCCAGGCTGTCGATATTGAAGCCGCGCGAGGCCAGCATGCCGGAAATGTGGGCCAGCACGCCCGGCTGATTTTGCACAAGTGCGGAGAGGACGTGACGCATGGGCTCATCTTAGCGAGCCGCGCCGGCGTGTTCAACCAGGTTCGCGCGCGGCGTGGCGGGTGAAGACGGCCCGGCGGCTGCTGCCGTCCAGCGCGCCACGGCCTGACGCATCTGCTCCGCGCTCAGCAAGACGGTCCGGTCGTCCTGGTAAAGCGGCTCGCCCGCATGGGGCTGCAGCGCTTGCCATAATTGTCCACGCGCGCCCCACGTTTCAAGCATGAAATAATCGGTGCCGTAGGCAAGCACCCGCTCCAAACGCGGCTGCCAGCCGGACGCCATTTGCGGCAAGTATTGGCTGTCTTCAATCAATTCGGCCGGAAAGAAGAAGCCCCGCGTATCCACATAGCTGCGCGCCCGCTCGCCCAGCCGCCAGCAAACGTAGGAGCCGTAATCGGGAGGGCCAAAAAAACGACCGTGCAAGCCGTGGCTTTCGACCCAGTCCAGCGCGGCGACGGGACATTCTGAGGAATCGCGCATCGGCATGCGCCGCGACCACGCGGGAATCAAGGAACCGAACGCCAGCAAAGTAAACGCAGCAGCCAGCCAGGAGCCTTGCAAGCGCATGAAACGGCTATGGAACATCCGCTTCACCGAACTGTCCAGGCGCAGAACTCGGGTCGCCATCATGAAGGCGAAAGGACGGGCGGTGCGCCAGTGCTTGCGCTGTTCGGCCACTTCGCCCAGGAGCACGGCCAGATGGGGCACGACAAGGGCCAAGGTGATGTAGACCCAATCTTGCAGGCTGCGCACCGCCAGGTTCGCCAGCCCGGCCACGCCCAGGAGCAAGGCAACCTCCCACAGGCGATAATGTCGAAAGCGCAGCACGACTGTAAGAAGAGCGCAGCCAGCCAGGATATAGGCAATCCAGATCAAGAAAGGCGCGCGGAACAAAAAGACATAAGCCGGTTGCATCTCGATGAAGATGCGTTGGATCGAGTGGCTGACTTCCGGACGGAAAGGATAGAGCAGCCGTTGTATCGGAGCCGGGCTGACAAACGTGGCGGCCAGGCCGATGCCACCAATTAACGTAAGCCGCCAGCAAGCGCGGCGGTCGAGGGGTGCATTGATTTTAAGCCGGCGATTGAGCCACTCCCAGGCGATGGCGCCCAGAAGGAGTCCCTGGCCCGTGATGACGCCCGGGTGTAAGTTGGCCCAAAGGCACATGACGGGCGGCAGCCACCAGGAAAGCGGCCGGCGGCCGTGGCAATGGTCGTGCAGCCAACCGGAAACCACCAGCAAGCCGATGGTCGTGCAATAGAGCGGTCGCAGGTTCCAGCCGGGACTGAGCACGCAAATGGCCGTCAGCAGCGCCAGGGCGATCCCCCGCCATCGCACTCCTTCTCCTTGCAAGCGCAGACCCAGCAAAAGCAGCGGCAAGAACACCGCAAACGTCTTGAGCAACTTGAGGCCGCCGAAACCGAATACCGACCACACCGCCCAGAGAATCACCTCATACAGCCCTTCAAACTCGGGCACCGGCTGCCCGGCCAAAGTGTAAGTGAATGACTCGACCGGCTGGAAGGCGCCCGTCCGAACAATCTGCTCTCCGGTGCGGATCTGCCAGGTGAAATCCAGATCCGCGAAAGGGACAAAGTAGTTGGTGAGGGCGAGAATGATCAGAAAGATGGTGAATAGGTTTGGCCACTGACAATTGCCGAAGCGCTGCGTCATGGTAGTTTCTGAGTGCCCGGGACTATTCTCGTCTGTCGGCCAGTCGCAACATGCTTAGCAAGAAGCTGCTGAAGATCGTCTGCACTCCCAGGACCATGCTGGTAAGCGCCCATAGAGCCAGGCGCAGCGTCGTCGGGAGCTCGGGGGCCCCGAGGTAACTGCTGTACCATTGGGTCGCTAGCCAGACGTTTAGCGCGAAGCCGCAAGCGAGGAGGGTGAGCCCGATGACCAGGCCGCGTTCCAGGGAGAAATATTCAGTGAACCGTTTGGACCAGGTCTGTGCGGGGAGCATACCGTTGGCGTAACCAAAAAGCCTTGCACACGCCCAGTACCAAAAGATCTGGTAACCGAGCAGCACGGCGAGTGCGCCAAAAAGCATGGTGTGCACGTCCAGGATCACGCCGCCAAGGGCACGCGGCCCCGGCGTCAGCCAGGCCATGAGCGCCGCGCCGCCTCCGAGCAAAAATAGGGCGGGGATCAAGTAAAGCCAAAGCGGGCAATGCAGGAGCATGAAACGCAGATGCCGCCAGCCGTCACGAAAACTGCGCAGGTGCGGCGGCCGGTCGCGGCCGTCGGGTCGCAGTATGGTCGGCACCTCGGCGATTTTCTGACGCTGCAGGCACGCCTTGACGACCATCTCGCTGGCGAATTCCATGCCCGTGGTGGTCAAGCCAAGACGGTCATAGGCATCTTTCCGAAAAGCGCGCAGCCCGCAGTGGGCGTCGCGGATGGGGCTATGGAAGAAGAGGTTGAGAATGCCGCTCAGGACCGGATTGCCGATGTAACGGTGCAGCCAGGGCATGGCCCCGGGCTGAATGCCGCCCTGGAAGCGATTGCCCATGACCAGATCGTGCCCGCCGCGTAGCTTTTCCACGAAGGGCTCCAGCCGGCCGAAATCATAAGAATCGTCGGCGTCGCCCATGACGATATATTTGCCGTGGGCCGCCGCGATCCCGGCCTGAAGGGCGCTGCCGTAACCGCGGCGCTGCACCGCAATGACCCGCGCGCCGTGGCGGACCGCAAGCTCCTGCGACCCGTCGCTGCTGCCGTTGTCGGCGACCACGACCTCTCCGGGAATGCCCATGCTCTTCAGCGATTGCAGAGCCAGGTCCACACATCGACCAACTGTGCGCGCTTCGTTGAGGCACGGCATGACGATGGAGAGCTCTATGCCTCCTTCGGGCTCGCCGGACGCGGAAGCACTGATAGGGGTGAGTGTGGCTTGCATGAAGGGCTTACTCCTTCGGGGCGCGCTAAGGGAGCGCGTGTTTCCTGTGCTGCATGAAACATAGGTCACAGAAACGCAGGAGCAAGTTCCTCGTCTACGGCTAGACTTACGAAGCATCGAGAAGCAGTTGCGGCTTGAGACTCCATGTCCGATAATCATCCCTGAACGATGGCTTGATGTTCGAGTGAGGAGAAAGCATGCACGCTAAGATCTTTTTGGCCGTTCCCGTTTTGCTCGTAATGGGCGTGGCGGCGAGCCGCCCGCTGGATGCCGATACGCCCGCCCCAACTCTGCATTGGAAGAAGACGGTTGTCGATAAAGTCTTCCGCTCCGAAGGTGTGGCCATCGCCGATGTCAACCGCGACGGCAAGATGGATATCCTGGTCGGGGATTTCTGGTACGAGGCGCCCGACTGGAAGATGCACGAGATTCGCAAGGCCGGCAGCTACGGCGACGGCGCCCACACCTACAGCGAATGCTTCGCCTGCTGGGCGGAAGACATCAACGGCGACGGCTGGCCTGACCTGATCGTTATCCCATTCCCAGGCAAGCCGTGTCACTGGTATGAGAACCCGAAGGGTGAAGCCGGGCACTGGAAAGAACATGAAATCTGGCATAGCGCCTGCAACGAGACGCCGCTCTATGCCGACCTGTTCGGCACCGGCAAGAAGGTGCTCATCATGGGCTGGCAGCCGGAGAAGAAGGACAACGAAGGTCAGATGGCCTGGTTCACTCCCGGCAAGGATCCCACAAAGCCCTGGGAGATGCATCCCATCAGCGAGCCCAGCTCTCCCGGCCACGTGATCCCCGGCACCAACCGCTTTTCGCACGGCCTCGGCGTCGGCGACGTGAACGGGGATGGCCGCGCCGATGTCATCACCACCGCCGGCTGGTGGGAGCAGCCGGAGAAAGACGACGGAAAGCCCTGGAAATTCCATCCCGCCAATCTTGGCGACGCCTGCGCCGATATGGTCGCCAGCGACCTGGACGGCGACGGCAAACCCGACATCATCTCCAGCTCGGCCCACAACTACGGCATCTGGTGGTACCAGCAGCGACCCGGCGAAAACGGCGAGCCATCCTTTTTGAAGCACGATCTGTTTCCGAAGCTGTTCTCGCAAAGCCACGCCCTTCACCTCGTTGACATGAATGGCGACGGGTTGAAGGACCTGGTGACGGGCAAGCGCTGGTGGGCACACGGCCCCAAGGGCGACATCGCGCCCAACGATCCCGCGGTGCTTTACTGGTTCGAGGCGAAACGGAGCAAGGACGGCATCACCACGTTCGTGCCGCACGAGATCGACAACGACTCCGGCATCGGCACCCAGTTCGTGGTCGATGACTTCAACGGCGACAAGCTGCCGGATATTGTGGTGTCGAACAAGAAAGGCGTTTTCGTGTTCGAGCAAGTGCGAACGCAAAGCAAATAAGGCGAGCAAAACATGGCTGATTTGGAAAACCCGCGCACGGGCGCAGACATTCTTGTCCGGCGCCTGCGCGAACATGGCGTGCGGCACATCTTCGGCTATCCGGGCGGGCAAATCACGCCCATTTATGATGCTTTGTATCGCGAGCCCGCCATTCGCCATGTCCTGGCGCGCGACGAGCAGGCGGCCGCTTTCATGGCGGACGGCTACGCGCGCGTGACCGGCCGGCCGGGCGTTTGCCTGGCGGTGTGCGGCCCGGGCGTGCTGAACGCGGCCACGCCGCTGGCCACCTCTTTCACCGATTCCATCCCGGTCCTGTTGCTCAGCGGCCAGATTCCGGCGGCGGGCTGCAGCCTGCGC
>DASZFN010000998.1:0-6687 GCA_035939715.1 Gemmataceae bacterium
GCAAAAAAGCAGAGGACCAAAGCGCGGCTGCCTCAGAAGGTTCCACGTTGCGGCCATGAAATCGGCGTCCCTGACAGGCACGAACGAGCGGCTGGAGTCTTAGCGCTTGCCATCGGCATGGACCTGGGGCTGCCCTTGTAACCGCGCAGGTTCGTCGGCGCGGGGAAGCACGCGTGGAAAAGCGTAGCGGAGAATCGCATTGCCAATCATGCGGAGCACAATCTCGTCGAGCCAGAAAAGCGGCCCCATGAACCAGGGAAGATTAATATGGCGGCGGTGCCAAACAAGAAGATGGACAATCTTGTCGACACATTTCTCCACCGGCCAGATGCGAAACGGGGGTGGCGGCGGGTTGTCCCACGGTTGACCCGACGGGCCCAGCACATGCTCGCGCAGGGGGGTTTCGACAAAGCCCGGAGCAATCACGCCTACATGGACCTTGTCGTGTTTCAATTCCAGCCGCAAGCTATCGTACAAGCCCTCGATGGCAAATTTGGTAGCGCCGTACAATCCATAGGACGGCACGCCGCGAATGCCCGTCAAGCTGCTCAGGGCCAGCAGCGAGCCCTGCGTTTTCTTGATGTGCGGCAAGGCGTAGAAGGTGCAATGCAGCGTCCCCAGGAAATTGACGTGCACCACGCGCTGCATCGCCTCAAGGTTGGAGTCGGAGAAATAAGCGCGCATGG
This sequence comes from Gemmataceae bacterium, assembly GCA_035939715.1. Lineage (GTDB taxonomy): Bacteria > Planctomycetota > Planctomycetia > Gemmatales > Gemmataceae > DASZFN01. The sequence goes on from DASZFN010000998.1 coordinate 687, forward strand.
ACAGGCCTGCAGAGCAGATCAGAATGTCCAGTCGCCCAAAATGCTCGACGGCACGGTCAACCGCACGCCGGCATTGCTCGGCGTCCGTGACATCAGTCGGCACAGCCAGGGCCTCCGCACCGAGCTTGCCGGCTGCCAGAACGACGTCTTCCAGCGCCGCAGCATTGCGTGCCGCGACCACCACCTTGGCGCCGTAGCCGGCTAGGCGCAGGGCCGTGGCCCGGCCGATGCCGGACGAGCCCCCGGTAATGAGCACCACTTTGTCATGCAACCGATGCATCCGCGCGTTTCCTGATGCCGGTCAATCCGTATGGCTGAAACTGTCCCGAGACCTGTTATTTCCGGCAGGGAGAGAGTAGTATCTTTTGATATGAACGGCCAGATATCCGCCAAGAATGCCGATCTCGTCGCCAAGATCGCACGGCTGGTCGAGCAACGCGGCTGGAACCAGGAAGACTTCTGCCGCCAAGCCGGTCTCAACCGGCAGACGGTGCGCCGTATCTTGCAGCGCGACAGCCGCCTGCTGCGCAATGTTACCGTGAATCGCTGTGCCAGGGCGCTGGGTTTGGACGTTGACGACCTACGCGATGTGCCGCTGGGTGAGCTGCTGGCACGAATCCAGCGCCCGCCAGGGAACGACGCGGACGGCGCACTCCGCGGGCTCTACGAACATGCCATGCAGCCCGAATTGCACGGCTGGCTGGAGCGGAACCCGGAGCGTGCACGGCAGCTCGCGCCGGCAGAAGTGGACGAACTTCTTTCCTTGCAGGGCACAGGCGGCCCGCTGACGCGCACGGGCGTCGAGCACTTCGTGGCGCTGATCGAGCGGCGGCGCACGCTGGTGCAACAAGTGCTCGCCGTCGCGGGCACAGAGTATCTGGACGTGCTGGAGAAAGTTGTTGCCCTTATGTATGAGAAGATTCAGCCGTACCGGGACAAGGACTGAGGACGTGTCGTTCCACAACTAGTGGCGGAATTCGCCCGAGCTCCGCTTTCCCCGAATTCTGGCGAATTCGGCTACAGCTTGAACCAGATGGCTGAAATATACGTCAGCACTGATGTCGAGACCGATGGACCGATTCCCGGTCCGCACTCCATGCTCAGCTTCGCATCGGCAGCCTATTTGCCGGACAAGACCGTGGTCAGCACCTTTAGCGCCAACCTGAAGACGCTTCCCGGCGCCAGCGGGGATCCCGCCACCATGGCCTGGTGGCATCAGCATCCCGAAGCCTGGGCCGCCGCCCGTCAAAACGCGGAGGATCCGGCCGAGGTGATGCCTCGCTATGTGCAGTGGATCAAACAGTTGCCGGCAAGGCCCGTCTTCGTTGGCTACCCTGCGGGGTTCGACTTCTTGTTTGTCTACTGGTACCTGATCCGCTTTGCCGGTGAAAGTCCGTTCTCCTTCTCGGCGTTGGATATCAAGACCTACGCCATGGCCGTGCTCAAGACGGAATATCGCGAATCCACCAAGCGCACCATGCCGCGACGCTGGTTTGACAAGCTGCCGCACAACCATGTCGCCCTCGACGATGCCCTGGAGCAAGGAGCGCTTTTCTGCAACATGTTGCGAGAAAATACCCAGCCGGAGGCCAAGCCGAAGACCGCCTGATGCCTTCTGAACATGCAGCACATTCGTAAATTGCGAAATCTCGACTGGCTCATGCCGTTCATCTGGCTCCTGTTGTTGAGCGCGGTTATTGCCTTGCCGTACCTGTTTGCGTCCGAATCGGTTGCCGACGACTTGACGCGCTTCACGGTTCGGCTCGCCCTCATCTACTACGCAGGCGCGGCAACACTAATGCTGCTTCTGACCAGGGTGGACTGGACGACAGGGACGGTCCGCGGACGCGCGGCGCGCTGGTGTTGGACGCTGGCCTGCGGAACCTACCTCGTTCACCTGTACATGGCCTTTGGCCATTATCATCACTGGTCGCACGCCGACGCGGTGGCGCACACTCAGGCGGTCAGCGGCTTCGGCGCCGGCATTTGGATTTCCCATCTGTTCACCGTTGTCTGGAGCGCGGATGTCATCACCTGGTGGGTCAGGCCGGGACGTTACGCCGCGCGCTCGCCCTGGATTGACCGCATTTTGCACGGCTTCATGTGCTTCATCATTTTCAACGCGACCGTGGTTTACGAGCAGCGCTTCATCCGCTGGGCGGGGATTCTCCTGTTCACGGAACTGGCTGCCGTTTGGCTGTATCGCCTGCGCACGGCGAGACTTTCCCCCGGTCTCCCAGGTTAGCCGCCCCCTCCCATGCGGCCTAAACTGCGCAGGGAACGGATCACGCGCTTGCCAGGCGCGGTTGACACTTCCAGGCCCGGCCATTACTTTCCTTCCTGCGCCGCCCTGGCTGTGCGCGGCGTGCATGTCACCCTGTCCATTCTCGCCAGGAGGGCACCGTGGAGTTCCTTTCGAGAGTCGGTAATTTTCTTGCGGACGGCCGCCTGGGCGCCAATCTCATTGCCATTCATGGTCTGATCACCCTGACGGTGCTGATTTCGCTGCTGTTGCGCCGGATGGTGATGAACGGCAGCAACCGGCTGGCGCGTTTGACGCGGCTGAAGTGGCTGGAGCAGGCAGGTGAAGAGGCGGCGCGGCGCGTCCGCTTCCTGCTGTTCTGGATAACCGTCCTTGTCGTGGTGCTCACGGTAGTCGCGGGAACGGTTTACCACCTCGCCGGACGCGACATCCGCAGCGATTTGCAGTCCTGGTACCGGCAGCTGACGGTGGAAGAATTGATCAGCCTGGGCCTGCGGGCCGGCGAGATTCTGGCCTTGATGGCCGCAGCCTGGTTCGGCGTACGCATCGTTCGCCGCGCCCGGCTGTCACTGGAACTCATGGCGAAGGCACGTCTGGGCAGCCCCGGCAACGAGCAGCCCTTAGGTCGCTGGTTCTGGCTTCTGCAGTTCTATGTGGTCGCCATGATTCGCCTGCTGGCTCTCTGGGCGATTTGTCGAGTAGCCGGCAGCGGCCACCGCGTGGACGTGGCCTTCCGGGTCCTGTGGCACCTGTCGACGTTCCTGGCCCTGGCCCGCTTGCTGACTCTCTCCTCGCAGGTGCTGTCCGGGGCCCTCATGAAGCTGGGCGATCGTTATCTCAACCAAGCGCCCTTTGAAGTGTACTGGGAGCGCGTCAAACGCCTGTTTCCATTCGGGGAGCGTTGCTTTGAGGCGGCGGTCTACGTTGCGGCTGCCTCAGGGTGCTTGCGTGCGCTTTATTTTCTGGAAACCGTGGCCGGATTTGTCTGGGGCGAACCGATTCCTCTCATTGGACCCAAAATCGTTCGCTGCATCGGCGTTTTCTTCCTGACCCGCGTGCTCATCGAACTCGTGCAGGTGCTTGTTGCCGGGGCGTTCGGTCTTTATGGGGACGATCCGACCGACAGCCAGAAAGGCAGGACTCTCGCCCCGCTCATCAATTCCATCACGCAGTACGTTTTCTACTTCGGCTCGGCCCTGACCATGCTGCATGTCTTTCAAATAGACACCACGCCGATCCTCGCCAGCGTCAGCGTCATCGGCCTGGCTATCGGCCTGGGCGCGCAAAGCCTGGTCAATGATGTGGTTTCGGGCTTCTTCATTCTGTTTGAGAGCCAGTACCTGGTAGGGGACTTTGTACAGATCGGCGATGCCACCGGCGTCGTCGAGGCAGTCGATATCCGCGTGACGCACATCCGCGACGGCCAGGGCAAGGTCTATATCATTCCCAACGGCCAGATCAAGGGCGTGGTCAGCTACTCCAAGGCGTTCGTCAATGCCGTGGTCGATCTCACGGTGCCTGCCGGCACGGACCTGGAAACCGTCTTCCGTTCGATGGCGGAAGCTGGCCGGCAGTTGCGGCAAGCCCATCGCGAAGTCCTGGCCGACACGCACATCACCGGCCTGGTCAATCTAAGTACGACGGAGATGACCATCCGCGCCGTGACCAAGGTGCGGCCAGGCACGCACATCGCCATGCAAAACGACTATCGCCGGTTGCTCAAGCAGATCATGGATCAGAAGACGGCCGCTGCCAACCCTCGGCCCGCCGCGGCGGCCTGAACGGCGCGCACGCCTGCAGATCAACACGAACGCATTTCCTTGTCAGAAGCCAAACGATCGGTCAAGATAGCTGCATGCACCCAGTCGATTTGCCAACCCGGGAGTGACGATGAGTCTGCGGCTGAAAGAGCGCTTGCGCGACGGGAAACTGGTCCGCGTCTTCTGTCTGGGCCAGATGTGCACCCCGAAGATGCTGGAAATGGTGGCGCTGCATGGCGGCTACGATGCCGTCTGGCTCGACCAGGAGCATTGTGCGCTTACCCTGACCCAGCTTGAGGACGCCACGCGCGCGGCCCGCGCCTGCGGCATGGACACCTTTGTGCGGCTAGCGCCGACCGACTACGCCACGGTCATGCGTCCGCTGGAGGCCGGCGCAGGCGGCATCATGGCCGCGCAGGTCCGGAATGCGCGGCAGACAGAAGAAATCGTGCGCTGGGCCAAGTTTCATCCGCGCGGCATACGCGGGATCAACAACAGCGGTCCCGACGGTCGCTACGGCATGGTGCCGCTGGGCGAATATCTGCGCACCGCCAATGCCAACACCTTCATCGCCGTGCAAATCGAAAACGTCGAAGCGCTCGAGGACGTCGAGCAAATCGCCGCGGTCAAGGACCTGGACATGCTATTCGTGGGGCCGGCGGATCTCAGCCAGTCCATGGGCATTCCCGCCGACTGGGAGCATCCGCGGCACTGGCAAGCCATTGAGCGGGTTGCCCGGGCGGCGCGCGCACACGGTGTGGACTGGGCCATTTTGCCGCTCAACCTGGCGTACGCGCGGCGTTGCCTGGAGCTGGGTTGCAAGATGCTTTCCCTCGGCATGGATGTGTGGGTCGTGCAGCGCGGCCTCAAGGCATTCCAGGACGAATATGGCGAGTTCTTTCAAAAGTGAGCGCTTCAAACGCTTTGCAAGAAGCCGTCCAGAAGCTCCGCCAGTTGCGCTCCGCCGGCCTTGCCCATGGCCATCACTTCCTCGTGGCTAATCGGTCCTGCATGCAGGCCGGCGGCGCGGTTGGTGATGAGGGAAACGGCAGCGCACTCCATGCCCAGGTCGCACGCCCGTTGTGCCTCCCGCGCGGTGGACATACCGACGGCATCCGCGCCCCAAACCCACAGCGCCCGAATCTCCGCCGGCGTCTCATAGCACGGACCGGTCACCGCTCCATAAATACCTTTGCGGCACATGATCCCCCGCTTTTCCGCGGCCCGCTCGAGGCCGTCGGAAAGGCGCGCGGCATAAGGAGAAGGCCTGGCCTTGCCCAGGCCGCTGCGCGGACAACGACGCCAGCAATACGGCCAGGTCAGTTCAATGTGGTCCTCAATGATCATCAAGCTGCCGGGCAAGAGTGCGTCGTGAATGCCGCCGGCGGCGTTGGTCATTAGCAAGCGGCGCGCCCCCAGGGCATGAGCCAGCGGCACCAGCGCCTCGACGGAACTCCAGGCATGCCCCTCGTAGAAGTGCAGCCGTCCCTCGAAGAGCAGCACACGCCGGCCGCGCCAATCGCCGAGCGTCAGACAGCCCCTGTGGCCCAGCACCGACGTGGCCGCCAGTCCGGGCACAGCGGAAAAGGGCACGCGGCAAACCGTCTCGCAGCGGCAGGCCAGGCTGCCAAGGCCGGACCCCAGCACGAGCGCAAGCTCGGGAGGCCGGGCCGCGGCTTCGGCGGCCAGCCGCGCGAAAGATTCATCGTCGCTCATGCCGCACCATCAGGAAAGTGTGACCGCGCACGAGTGAGCCTGACAAAAAGCGATGGCTGTGCTTTGCCACTTATGCTGATACGACCCGCTCTTGCCCCCGGCCAGTCGTTACGAATCGACGGATTCGGCGGACCAGGCCGGAGACGTTCTGCGCCCCGGCGTCCTGGCCGCCGTTTTGGCCCGGGCGGCCTGAGCGATCAGGTCGGCGCAGAGTTCCTCACCCAGCAGGCTGGAATTCAAAATCAGGTCATATTGGTATATG
>DASZFN010000999.1:0-6025 GCA_035939715.1 Gemmataceae bacterium
TTGGCCACGTCGCCGAGCCCTCCCTGCTGCAGCTTGTTCAAGAGCCCGCCCAAGCCGCCAAGCACTCCGCCGGCACCTTCGTCCGATGTCGGTTGCGTCGGTACAGTGGCGGTCTGCCCGGCGCCGCTTCCGCGGAACAAAACGCCTGACGCAAGCAAAGCACCAAGAGCGAGCATTAGCGGTTTGCCGATGTTGCCGCCCGGAGCGGCTGAACGAACCATATCATCGAATCCGGACATTGCTTTTCTCCTTTGGCTTGCAGTTACTGATGCCCCTCACACTCGGCTGCGACGACCCATTAATGCGTTGTAAATCAGCAGCACCACGATCGAGCCGACAATCGCGACGATCATGCTGTAAAGATTGAAGCCGGTAACGCCGGCCGCGCCGAACACACTGAATAGAAATCCACCCACCAGAGCGCCGACGATGCCCAGCGCCATGTTGAGCCAAAGACCTTGTCCTTGGCTGTCGACGATTTTGCTTCCGATAAACCCGGCAATCAGGCCAAGCACGATCCAACTGATGATCCCCATGTTGCTCCTCCTGCAAAAAGCGTGATTCCTCACAAATCGAAAGCCGGTTTGACGTGTGACCGATCGCACACTTGCGAACTCCCAATGTTAAAACAGACATTGCAATTTCAGCCCGGCATGTCCGCTGTTGACCTACGCTGTGCTCTAATTCCGGGTCAGTGGTCAAGCTCGTCGAGGCCAGCGCCAAGCAAAAATTATGATTGCGAAAAAATGGGAATGACGATCAGAGGAACGAGCCAGGTGGCCATGGTCCTTATCCTGCGGAGTTTAATGATCAGGTTGCAGCGGCGACACGCGTATATGGAAAAGGCTAGGGCATGTCGCGCAATTATTGAAAAATTTGCCCTCAGTACTTGAGGACGTCTGTATAAAATTGCTCACTGCGGCTGAGAATGACCCAGCCTGTTCCCGCTCCAATGATGCACACCTTGAGGCCGCCGACGCGCATACGTCTCTCTCGATGTTGAGCGACTGACACGCAAGGATTGGGTCGCGCTTCAGGCGAGAACCACGGTGCGTTGAGAATTGTTCGGGGGAATCGAATCCAAATGGCCGTGGCGAGTTCCCCTTCACAATAATGAAACCCGTGTTCGGAAGGGGGTCCGCTTTTGGCCCGTTTCGAACCTCGCGCGATGTCCGCTTTGAGTCCGCTATGAGGGGTAAAACGGACGTGACGCGGACATCATCGAATGTCTGGCTTTGACCCCAAGCGGACATGAGCAGCTCAGGATTGTTGCCGTGCAACCTGATCCCTGAACCCCATTTCGCTGGTCGCAAATCCCCGCTACCCTACGGTGCAGACAGGCCGTTTTGCCTATCAGAGCGCTGCTCAAACGGAAACGTGCCGAAATTTTCGTTCGGTTCAACGGGCAGCCCGGTGCCGTCGGCGGGCAGCAAACTTCCATCGGTCCAAAGTGTGTCCATGGCGGTCGTGGACGGATTCTGACCACGCGAAGGAAACGATATGAATAAGCTGCGAATTTTGAGTGTCGGCGCGATTGCGCTTGCGCTGGTCAGTGCAGCCGCGGCGGCGTCCCCCTACCAAGCTCCGCCGCTGGGAGCCGTCGATGAGGGGGCCCCCACGGTCGGCCCGCCCCCCGCCAATGCGTCGCGGGCCGGTTCGACATTTCGCCAGCAGCTTCTCACGCTAGCTTGCTGTCATAACCGAACACCATCAACGCTCGCCAAATGGAACCGGGCGCTCAGGGAGCCGGCCGATGTCTACATGATGGCGGGCTGGCTCGACGAGCACCCCCCAGACAAACCGGTCGCCCCCTCGTCGATCCCTGGCAGTCCGGTCGCCCCCTCGTCGCTCCCTGCCAGTCCGCCAGTGGCACCGGCAGTTGGTGCGGTCGCCCCCTCGCCGCCGACAGGGGCGCCTTCGGCTTCTGTGCCACCTAAACCGCCGGCGCTAATTCGCGTCCTGCCTGACAACTATCGCATCACCGATTATGCCGGTCTCGGACTCTCGAAAGCGGTTGTCGACCAACTGATTGCCTCCGTGATGCAGAAGATTTTGAACGATCCGACGTACATTTCGGAGAGCCATGGTGGGGTCTCGTACGACCCACAGGAGATGTACCCACGAGACTACGAACCTTACGCGTACCGCAATGGCGTGGCTCCTTCAGGTGACCAGCTGGTGGCGGAAGCCAACTACATCGTCGAACGCGCGATCAACGGCGCTGCGCCCCCCGGCGTGTCGTTTACGGATCGAATTGCCAGGATCTTGAGGGAATTGCAGCAGCCGCAGGATCCGCCGGGGTATTGGACCGACAATCCTGACTACAAGCCGCCCACTCCGCCCGAGTCCTCAAATGCGAATCTCGATTCAGGGCCGGGAGGGGGTGAAGGACCCAATGCAGGCGGACCTGTAGCCGATAATTCTGGACCAAATGCGGGGGGGAACGCTTTCGATCAGAACGCTGTGACGGTCGACTCCCCGCAGACCGCCGCCAGAAACGCTGTGACGGTCGACTCCCCTCAGAACGCTGTGACGGTCGACTCCCCGCAGACCGCTTTCAGAAATGCTGTGACGCTCGACTCCCCCCAGCCCCCCCCACCGCCATTGCCGAGCGGCGGCCCATATGAACCGGCGGCAAACTCGGGCTTCACGCCGGAGCAAATCGCAAACTTGCAACCACCGCCCGGGCCGGGAACCTATCGGCCACCGTCGGCCTCCTCATCCCAGCCTCCTCCTGAGCCGCCGTCCGGCGCGGCAAATGTGGGCAGTGCGACGGCGATCGGAGGGTACACCACGCTCGCCACCTGCATGGCCGCTCAGAATAAGACGATCGATTGCCTCAAGGCGGCCGCAATCAGTGGAGGGATCGGCGCCGCATGCGCGGGACTGGAAACATATTTAGGCGGAACCCCAGTCGGTGCCGCCGGTCAGGTATGCGGAGCGGTCGCCGGCTACTTAGCCTGCGTCCAGGCCGCTCGGGCTGGCGATGATCCCAATAAATGCACGGAGGAATCCAGGAAAGGACTCGCGCCCGCTGTGTTTTGCGCCTCAGTCGGATTGATTCCAGGCATCGGCCCCGCGGCCGCCGCCGCGTGCGGTACGGTGGCGCCGTCGGCGTATGAGGCCTTCAACGCCTTGAAGGGGGAAGAGGCTGCGGAAGAGAAAGAACGTAACAATATGGCCGGCGCGGCGGTGGGAGTGGGCAAGCTGGCGAATGATTGCAACTATACACAGGCGGAGACCTTGCTGCGTCTGGACGTTCAGGCGCGCCAGGAGGCAGGCCAGAGCATTCCCAGCTGGGTGGGGTCACTAGCGTTGAGACTCGAGAAACTCATCTCTGCCCAACAAGCCGTCGACGCGGCCGTGCAAAAAGCCGACGCGATGAGTGATCTGGCGGCGCGACAGCGGGCTCTGAAAGCGGCGCTCGACACTGCCACGCTCGCCGGAATTCCAGTTCGCTGCCTGCCGGGCCGAGTGGCATCATTGGCTCCGCCGCCGAAAACTACCGTCGCCACTAACGCCGCACCAGCCTGCGTCCCGCAACCTGTCACATGCCATTTTTCGATCGCGAATGGCACCATAAACGACTACAGCGTGGCGGCACAATCGAAAGGCGGCCAATGCCAATATTCGATGCCCCCCGGGAGCATCGGGCAGTACACCAATTGTGTTTGCCCAGACCACCTGTGTATTGCATCTAACGGTTCGATCGCTGCTACAGTCTGGAACTACCCCCAACAATACGCCTATTACATGGGATCAATGGTCCCGGTCACCAACCCCACCGATTGCACCGGCGGGTCGCAGCCCGCCGTCGGTGGGTTTTTTGGGCGTCCATCGACGTGTACTGGCAGCTCTGGCAGCAGCGCGAGCGCCGCTCCTGCGGGCGGCATCGTCGTTTCGGCGGACACGAGCTCGACCCCGCCAGCGCCCGCGCAATCCGAAATGGCGGCGCTCGGTCCACCGCAAGAGCAAGCAGCAACGTCGATGGCAGGACTCGGACCGCCGCCAGATAGTCCGGCGACGCCGATTCCAGCCGGCCCGTCATCATCGGGCAACAGCTCAACCGCAATGGTGACACCTCCGGCCGCCGTCCCAGCGCCACCCGCTTTCCCGGCCATGCAACCGCCCACGGCCAGTTACAAGTCGGGCAGCAATGTTTGTAATCCAACGCCTCCGGCACCGCCCAAGCCGGGTAATGTTTGCACTCCTTCCACGCCGTCCACAGCCGGCAATACTGCTCAGCAGACCGCGGCTGTGCCACCGCAGAATCCGCAATCGCCTCCCACCGCCAGGGTGAACAGTGGCGAATGTCATACGGTCAACGGACAGACGATCTGCACGGATGCGTCCGGCAACAGCTGCACCACCACGGCAGGTTTCTGCGATCCCGCCGTGCCGCAGACTACAAAGACAGCCGCTGCGCCAACGCCACCAGCACCGAATGCGGCACCGCTCCAGCTCAAACCTCCGACACAAATGGCGAGCGCTGCGCAGCCGTGCAGCCCGAAGAGTCAAACCGCGTCAGTACCAGCCTGCAGCTCCAAGCCGCCATACCTGCCGTGGGGCGGTACCGGTTCGGCAACGATCACTGTTTCCGGCGGCCAGCCTTGCGGCGTCGGTTGGCACGACACACCGGGCGGTCCCGGTGGCGTTACCGTTCTTGACAGCATGACGGTGAGTTCGCCGCCATCACACGGCAGCCTCAAGCCGCGAGATCAGCATGTGATCATCTTCTCGCCAGCGTCCGGATATAAGGGGCAGGATTCGTTCACCCTGTCGATGCAAGAACACAACGGCGGCCGCCGCGCGACTTTGAGCGTCAAGGTCAGCGTGACGATCCAATAACTTCTCGCTCGCGCTGATGACGTGATCGAATCGCGATCGAATAGCGACACATTTTGCTGCAGTGCATGAGTCCGCTTATGGCCCAAAGCAGACATCCTGATCGCGTGGGCCAATGTCCGCTTTCGGGGGTAAAGCGGACATCGAAATTTAGGAGCGTCACGTCCGCTTTTGACCCAAAGCGGACATTCACCCAACTCCAGCCTAACCCCTCCAGTCTGCTGATTGGTCAATTTGCACTTGATTAATGCGCCGAAGGAAAAGGAGAGTACCATTGAGTTGGCTGAGGGGCTGTCCCGATTGGGGAGGTCCGAAATGTGTGACTACGGCGCCGTCCACACACATGACCCAAAGCGTACTTTTCGGCTGCTTGCAAATGAAATCAATATCATCACTCCTGCCCATGCAGCCCACTTACAAGCCAGACGCGGCGTCCGACGTCAGCCGTGATTGGGCGTTGAGCCGGATAGGCGCATTGATTGCGCCGAAGCCCTCGTAGCCGCGTCGCTCCACAATCTCGAGGAAGAAGAGATCTTTGAAGCTCTTGGTGTAGAGCTGGAAATATTGGCCATTCTCGTCCCGATCGTAGAGAATGTTGTTGGCCTTGAGTACTTTCAGGCGTTGCGCCGGTAGATCAGCCCGCACTTCAAGGTCGTCGTAATAGTTTTCCGGAATCGGCAGCGTCTCAATGCCATTGCCCTTCAGCTTCGCAGCGGTTGCGACAATGTCCTGAGTCTGGAACGCAATGTGTTGCACGCCAGAACCAAAGTATTCCGCGAGGAAGCGTGAAGATTGCGTGCGGTGGCTTTGCGAAGCGTTGAGCGCGATACGCAGCGCGCCGTCTTCCGTCTCTACAACTTGGCTGCGGACAATGCCGCCCGGATCGCTGATATCGAGTTGTGGCGTCTTGTGCACCTCGAACAAGGAGGTGTAGAAGAGCAGCCATGTCAGCATGTCTTCATAGTGGGTCGACTGCGAGATGTGGTCGACCACCGTGAGACCCGCGGCATTGCCACCATCCGACTTAGACGGCTCGAACTCGACCTCCCAGACCTTGGCGAGGTTGCTCGTCGCGTCGAGAAAATAAAGCAAGCTGCCGCCCATGCCGCGCACCGCCGGGATTTCAAGCTCGCCGGGCCCGACACTCTGTCGGAACGGCGCGTCATGCAATTTCTCGGCA
>DASZFN010001000.1:0-12799 GCA_035939715.1 Gemmataceae bacterium
TTCGCCATGGGCCTACCTCTTTGGTTGTGTATCCATTGTGCACCCATGTCCCATGTCTCCCTTCCCGCAAGTTGGAGAGCGGCGCACCCGAGCGACCGGGTCAGCACGGCGCAAAGCCGGCCGAACTCGCGGCGAAAAAAGTGCTCCACCAGCGCACGCGGTTCGCTCATACGTAGCCGGCCGCTCCCTTTCGGCAAGACACCACTCCAGCAGCCGGGGCCGCCTGAGGAGACTGAACGTCGCGGAAAACCAAGATGGCGGCCCCTGTCGGCTGGAACGGCTCGTACGGCCGGCTACCTCAGTGGTTTCCGGTGAACATTGAGTGGGTCCCAATCGGGCAAATGCCAGAACCGCTCCAGGCCCAACTCGTGGTACAAGGGCAGTTCGCTGCTGAACATGGGGTACATTCCTGAGATATTGCAGTTGTAGTCCCTCAATTTCACCGCCATCTGGTCCTTCTCCAGAAACGGGGGAGCGAAGATCAAGAACGCATCTAGGTCCGATTCTTCGCTAACCTTCGCATGGAAGTTGATCGTATTCCCGTAGCAAAACGGGCATTTACCGCGTAAACGTTCCGCCATGCAACCGACCGCGAAGGGCCACGCCTCGTCCGCGGATTCGACCGAGATCATCAGCTCCGGCTTGCCGAATTTCCAATCCGGATGGTTGACGGCGGACAAGCCAAAAGTGAAGCCCGTGATAAACCCCGTTTCCGGCCAATTCTTGTAGACGAAAACAGCGACGGGGGGCAAATCTGGGTCGCACGACTCCACTTGGCGGATGCCATCCTCCGATCGCCCTGTGACGCGGTCCAGATGTTGCATGAAGAGTTCAGCGTTGTTCATGTCTTTGAAGCTGAACCGATGAGTATGCTGGAAAGAAAACGGGGCCCACCTCGTTTCAAGACATCGAGGCTACGAGCTAACCGAGTATCTTATTCCATCAAATGCCGTCAGTCTCCGCTCCACTGACGAGTCCGTGCCAGGACCACTTCGGGATGTGCAAACCGTCCGGGACATCCTCTGCCGAGTGGTGGTAACGAGACATCGTGGTCGTGGTGGCCCACGCGAAGTAATCGTGCAGCACGCGTCGAAGCCGCTCGTCGCGCCCGAGGCCGACATCGAATAGCGCCTGATCGAAACAAGCGATCGCCCGCTGGTCCATCTCCTCGTGCCGCCCGTTGCCGCTGTGAATCCGAACGACGGAGGTCTCATCACCGTACTGGTCGGAGTAGGTCGCTGGCCCACCAAGTGCCTCCGCCCAGTACGCGGCAAGGCGCTCGGTGTGCTGCGGGTGGTAACCGTGGCTGAATGCATGGCTGACCACTTCGTCCTCTAGCACCCGCCTGTGCCACGCGCTGGCCAACATCAGCAGGCCGTCGCGACCACCTGCGGCTTCGTAGATCGTCTGCATGGCTTTATTGTATTTCATGGATAGTCAAAGCGAAACGCGTACGTAGGGCGGCCGAACTCTTACGCGCTCGACGCAGGTCTCCTCACGCGACCAAGCACCTCGCACTGGCCGCTCACATTCGTTCGCCGGGCAATCGGCTGGCTTGCTTCACCCAACCGGCGAATTGAGCTTGGTCCGGAAGGGCAGATGCCCGGCGGCAAGGCGTTCCCGATGACAATCGAACCGTGGCCCGGCGGACGCTGGTACCGCGACCAGGGCAACAATTCCAGCCACCTTTGGGGCCATGTGCAGGTCATCAAGCCGCCGACGCTCCTGGAGATTTGCGGGCCATTGATGATGTCGTACCCGGCAGCCAATCACCTGCAATACCGCTTGCAGGCGGAGGGGGCGTGACGCGCCTGGTGTTCCTCCACCGCGCCATGGGATTGATCCTGCCATCGTGCTGACGAATCTCACGCAAGGAAACCCCGGGTAAACTGGCCGTGCAGGTTGCCGATGTGTATCTGGCCGAGGCAGCGCCCGCAAAAGCGAAGGGTACTTGCCGTTACCAGATTTTTGAAGAAGCGAATAGATTTCCCTTGAACCGCTGCGTAGAATGCCGGCAAGGATCGCCCGGGGCATGCAAGCTACTTTCATGGAGGCGCCGCCATGGCACCGATGCCGGCACGCATGGAACCGCGACAGAGGGATGAGCAACAACCAGGGAACCAAAGCACCAAAGAGAAGCGAAAAGCCGCGAAACTGTCGCGGCTGCACAAACCCGCAGGAATGTCCCTCGAGGACTGGCAAATTGAGCTGCGCCGGCAGTTCGGCCGGGATCAGAGCTTTGTTCTCAAGAACCTCGGCGAGCATCCCATCTTCTCGGAATTCGAAGTCACCAATCCGCAAAATAAGAATCGCTACCGGGTCGGTATTCGCGGACCGCACCTCGGCGATAATTTCTGCTCCTGCCCCGATTTCACCACCAACGCGCTCAGCACTTGCAAGCACATTGAGTTCACCCTGGCCTGCCTGGAGCGCAAACGCGGCGGGAAGTCGGCCCTGGAAGCGGGGTTCCAGCCGCCCTATAGCGAGGTCTTTTTGCAATACGGCGCGCGCCGGGAAGTCCGGTTCCGGCCGGGAACCGAGTGTCCCGTGGAACTGGCCCGGCTGGCGGCGCGCTATTTCGGCTCGGATGGGACGCTGCTGCCGAAGATGTTCGCGAAATTCGAGAGCTTCCTCAGCGAGGCCGCTCGCTTCGAGCACGATCTCCGCTGCTACGAGGATGCCCTGGGCTTTGTGGCAGAGGTGCGCGATGCGGAGCGACGCCGCGACCGCCTGGACGAGGAATTTCCACGAGGCATTCGCAGCGCGGCATTCAAGAAACTGGTCAAAGTGCCCCTGTACGATTATCAGCGCGAGGGCGCGCTCTTCGCCGCACGCGCCGGCCGTTGCCTGATCGGCGACGAAATGGGGCTGGGCAAGACCATCCAGGCCATCGCCGCCGCCGAGATGATGGCCAAGTTCTTCGGTGTCGAGCGCGCCCTGGTGATCTGTCCCACCTCGCTCAAGCACCAATGGGAGCGCGAAATCGCCAAGTTCGCCGAGCGCTCCACCGACGTGATCGGCGGGCTGCGGCCGCAACGCGAGCAGCTTTTCGCCACGAGCACGTTCTACAAGATCATGAACTATGACACGGTTTACCGTGATCTTGACCTGATAGAGAACTGGTCTCCCGACCTGGTGATCCTGGATGAGGCCCAGCGCATCAAGAACTGGAATACGCGCGCCGCGCGCAGCGTCAAGAAGATTGCCTCGCCCTACGCGGTCGTTTTGACCGGCACGCCTCTGGAGAACCGGTTGGAAGAGCTGGTGTCGATTGTGCAATTTGTGGATCGCCACCGCCTCGGCCCAACGTACCGGCTCCTGCACGAGCACCAGCTTCGCGATGAACACGGCAAGGTGGTCGGCTACACAGGCCTGGACAAGATCGGCAAGACGCTGGCGCCGGTCCTCATTCGCCGCCAGAAGAAACAGGTCCTCGACCAGCTTCCCGAGCGGCTGGACAAGAATTTCTTCGTGCCGATGACGCCCTTGCAACAGCAACGTCATGACGAGAACAAGGAGATCGTCGCGCGCATCGTGCAAAAGTGGCGACGATACAAGTTCCTCTCCGAGGCCGACCAGCGCCGGCTCATGATCGCGCTCCAGAACATGCGCATGGCCTGCGATTCGACATACCTGCTCGATCATGAAAGCGACCACGGCGTCAAGGCGGACGAACTGGCCACGTTGCTGGACGAGATTTACGAGGAGCGCAGCACGAAGGTGGTCATTTTCAGCCAATGGCTGCGCATGCACGAGTTATTGCAGCGCCGCTTCGAGCAGCGCGACTGGGACCACGTCCTGTTTCACGGCGGCGTTCCGGGACAACAGCGCAAAGGACTGGTGGACCGCTTCCGCGAGGATGCAGACTGCCGGGCCTTCCTGGCCACGGATGCCGGCGGCGTCGGGCTTAACCTTCAGCATGCCTCCGTGGTAATCAATATGGATTTGCCCTGGAATCCTGCGGTGCTCGAGCAGCGCATCGGCCGCGTCCACCGGCTCGGTCAGAAACAACCGGTCCGCGTCGTGAATTTCGTCGCTCAGGGCACGATCGAGCACGGCATGCTGGAAGTGATTCGTTTCAAGAAATCGCTCTTCGCCGGCGTCCTCGACGGCGGCGAAAAGGAAGTCTTCCTCGGCGGCAGCCGCCTCACCAAATTCATGGAAACGGTGGAGAATACGACGCACGCCATTCCAGCGACTGCGGGAGAAGAACGCCGCGAGGACCAACGCGCAGCGGAAGACGAGGTGAATGGTGAGGCCGCTGTTGCGGAAGCCGCCGAGGAGAGCGAAGCAGCTCGTCCTCCAGCCGTGGCGCCTGTCAATCCCCTGGCCGGCTTGCTGCAGACGGGCATGTCGCTGTTGCAGCAACTGGCGGCCGCTTCGCGAACGCCATCCGCGACCAGGCAGGCGGCGACCGAAAGACCGGGACTATCCTTTGTGGCGCGTGACGAAAATACGGGCGAAAGCTACTTGAAGTTCCCGATGCCGAGCGCCGAGGTGCTGGATAAGGCTTTGAATGCTTTCAGCGCTTTGCTGGACAGCTTCCGCGGCTAATGTGGGATCAGGCGATTCTTTTCACGTAGCTGAACTCGCCAGAGTTCAGTTAACCCGAATTCTGGCGAATTCGGCTACATCCCCATTCAAGGTGTGTGAAGAAAAACCGTGGTGGACTGTACAAAGGAGGTCGGCGCTCCCGTAAACGGGATTAGTGGGTCTATGCCCTCGCCCTGACGCCCCAGAACGATCACCTCACATCTGGTACTTGGGCCCGTACTAGGCCACCACGGCAATTTGCAGCGTAAACCGAGACGCGCTGGATTGCAAGTCCCTTGTTGGTTTTTCAGGCCCAGTCAAGTCAGATGCGCAGGAATATCTTCCGCCGGTACAGCCACAAGCAGATCAGCCAGAACACGAACAGGATCGCAATCTGCAGCACCATCGGCCCATAAATGCCCTCAAAGAGTTTCTGGCCGAGGTTGATCTGTAAGGTGTCCCGCGTCGATTCGTTTGGAATGACGGCCAGGAGTCGCTGCCAGGCGTAATCCAGATGCGTCTTCAGGGTCTGCCTGACCCAACCGCGCAGTAACTGCGACATGCAATACATTGCGATGGAATTCACGCCGACCACCACCACGGGCAACGCCCAGCGTTTCCAGCCTGCCACATCGATCAGCGCATAGAAAGCGGCCAGCATCCACAAGGTCCAGCCGGTGCTGAAGATCGTCCAGGAAGGCGTCCAGATGCGCTTCACGATCGGACAAACGGTATAGCCGAGCGCTAGCCCAAGTCCCAGGCACAAGGCGCCGGTCCAAAGAAGGGTTGCCAGTTTCTGCCCGGGAGACTTCGGCCCGCGCAACATCTGACCGGTCATGAGGCCGAAGATCATCGTGCCCATCGACGGCACGAAGTTCAGAGTCTGGTAGCCACCGCGGTTGAACGGGTTCGAGTCCGAGTAATGGAAGAACGGCAAAAGCCATTGATCGCAGGCGGTGGCGAAGTTGGTGTGCTTGCTCCAGTGTGCAAACAGACCGTGCGCCCACCCATAGGTGTCCGGCGTGGCCAGATAATTCAGGTCGGGCGGCGGGGCCGGGTACTGATAGAACAGGAACCAGTAGCCGCCAAGGACGAGCAGAGCCGCGGCAAGCTGGATAGTCCATGCGCGGCCGACCAGCAGATAGACGAAAACATAGCCAAGGCCGATTTGCGTCAGCACGTTGACGAACGAGAAGTTGGTGTTCTGACTCCAGTTGGAAGAGAGGAACACGCCCAGCAGCACCAGGATCAGCGCACGATAGACGACGTGAGCGCTGATGCGAAAAACCGATTGCCCCTTCGCCACACGGCTGGCGTGCGAGTAGGGCATGGCGACGCCGACCATGAACATGAACGCCGGCTGAATCAAATCCCACAACGAGCAACCGGTCCATTGCATGTGGTCGAACTCATAGCCGAGAAAGTGCCACACCGGCGAATGCGGAAAATGCTGCGCGGAGATCGCGGGGATGGCCAACGTGCTCGAGGCCATGAGCAGCATGATGAAGCCGCGATAAGCGTCCAGCGAAACCAGCCGGGCGGGAGTTGACGAAGGTGATTCAACCATGCTCGAGCCTCCATTCAGGCGGTCTCTGCATCGTAACAAGCTGCTTTGGCGAGCTGCAACCAGCAAGTCGGAATTTCTCGCAGGGCACGCAAAGAAAGCAGAGAGCGTAGAGAGAGGCTTGCGTCGGATTTCTCCGTGAAAAGACTCGGCCCATAGCTTTTCCGGGCTTGTGACGCCAAAATAAGTAGGATTGTCTGCCTTCCCGCCGTCCTTGGAGATCTTTCATGCTACGGTTTTCACTCTCTGCGGCGTTGGTGTTGATGGTTCTGGCCCTTGTTTGCTTGGCCGAGGATAACCCATCGGCGCGTGCGAACACATCGAAGTCGGTGGAACAGGTCGCCGAGGCTGCGCGCAAGTCGATTGTCGTGGTGAGTTTCGCCGGGAGGGACGGCAAACGGCAGGGGCTCGGCACGGGTTTCGTCGTCGGCGCGGACGGACTGATTGCCACGAACCTGCATGTCCTTGGGGAAGCCAGGCGGATCAGCGTGGAGACGGCAGACGGCAAGCGTTACGAGGCAACCTCTGTTCACGCCTCGGATCGATCACTGGATTTGGCCTTGATACGGATCAGTGCAAGGGATCTGCCCGTTCTGGAGCTGGGTGATTCGGATCGGCTCAAGGAGGGCCAGGCCGTGGTGGCCATCGGCAATCCGCATGGCTTGAAACACAGCGTCGTGTCGGGCGTGGTGTCGGCAAAGCGGGAAATGGAAGGCCGGCAGATGATTCAGCTCGCCATCCCCATCGAGCCGGGAAACAGCGGCGGTCCGCTTCTCGACATGGAGGGTAAGGTTCAGGGGATTCTCACGATGAAATCGCTGCTGACGCCGAACCTTGGCTTCGCGGTGCCGATCAATCGCCTGAAGCCGCTTTTGAAGAAGCCGAACCCCATCGCGATGTCGCGCTGGCTCACCATCGGCACGCTCGATCCCGCGGACTGGACCATTCTGTACGACGGCCACTGGCGGCAGCGTGCCGGCAAGATTGTCGCGGAAGGCATCGGCAGCGGCTTTGGCGGCAGGACTGTTTGCCTTTCCCAGCAGAAGCCGCCGCCCGTTCCTTACGAAGCGGCGGTTACAGTCCGGCTGGATGACGAATCGGGCGCCGCAGGCCTGGTGTTTCACGCCGACGGCGGCGACAAGCACTACGGCTTCTATCCGAGCGCCGGCCAGCTCCGGCTTACGCGCTTCGAGGGACCGGACGTCTATTCCTGGACCATTCTCGAACAGAAGCCAAGCCCGCATTACCACCCCGGCGACTGGAACACGCTCAAGGTGCACATCGACAAGGAAAAAATCTTGTGTTACGTCAATGGCCATCTCGCCATCGAATCGACCGATGCGGGATTGAGCAATGGGAAAGTTGGGCTCGCCAAATTCCGCCAGACACGGGCGGAGTTCAAACACTTCCAGGTCGCCAGGGAAATCAAAGATGCCCGCTTGCCCGTCGAGCTGGTGCAGCGGATCACCAAATCGGTGGCGAAGCTGCCCATCGGGAACGCGGCGCCGCCGGAACTTGTCGACGCTCTGCTGCCGGACGGGGCCGCCAGCGTCACGGTCCTGCGCAACCGCGCCAAAGCCCTCGATCAAGAGGCGGCGCAGCTTCGCGGCCTCGCCCAGGCCGTGCACCAGAAACGCGTGCAGTCCGATCTGGTGAAGGTGTTCCAAGGTAAGGAAGAGGACATCGACGTCCTGCATGCGGCTCTCCTGCTGGCCAAGCTCGACAACGACGAACTCGACGTGGAGCTATACCGCAAGGAAATCGACCGCATGGCGCGCGATCTGGCCGCGGCGGCGCCGAAAGAGGTGGATGATAAAGCCAAGCTTGCGGCCCTGAACAAGTATTTCTTTACCGAGCACGGCTTTCACGGCAGCCGCAGCGACTACTACAACAAGGCGAACAGTTACCTGAACGAAGTCCTGGACGACCACGAGGGAATCCCGATCACGCTGAGTATTCTGTACATGGAGCTGGCGCGGCGCATGGACGTCAAGGTGGTCGGCGTAGGGCTGCCTGGCCATTTCGTGGTCCAGCATGTGCCTGCCAAGGGGGAGGGACAGCTCTTTGACATTTACGAAGGCGGCCGTTCCGTGACCCTTAAGGAGGCCCGCCAGTTAGTGCGCGACTACACCGACCGCCCAGCTCGGGATGCCGATCTTGCTCCGGTCAGCAAGAAGGCGATCATCGTCCGCATGTTGCACAACCTGATGGGCATTGCGCGTGGCGAAAGCGACATTAAAAGCGCCCTGCGCTACCTGGATACCATTTTGGCCATCAAGCCGGATGCCAGCGACGAGCACATGCTGCGCGCCGCCGCCCGCTACCAGGTCGGCAACCGTGACGGCGCCCTTGAGGATGTGGATTGGATTCTTGAGCACAAGCCCGAGAGCATCAACCTCGAACGCGTGCGCGAATTTCGCCGGATGCTGGAGCGCTCCGAACGTTAGGGATTGGCGGGAGGCCGATTACTCCGGCGGTTTGTCGAGCATATCCGCCACAGCCAATAGTTTCTTTAGCGGGAGCTCGAAGCCGGGCAGCAGAGGCGTCGTGTACACTTCCTTTTCATTGATAACCAAAACCTCAGGGCGGCGCGGCCGATAGCGGATCACGGTCAGGGTGCGGCGAAAGCGGTCGATGATCCAGTATTCCTTGATCTTTATTTCCATGTAATCGCGGCGCTTGTCGACATAATCGCGCTCGCGATCCCTTCGCCTTGCGGAGACAAACTCGACCGCAATGCTCGGGTGTTCCTTCTTCCAGTTCGGCAGCCGGCCGAGGCCTGCCCAGATAACGCGATCCGCAAGACGCCGGCTGTCGCGCGTGCGAATGTAGCGTTCCGGCAGGGTGAGGTTGAGGGCCGATCCCTGGGGATGACGCTGCTGGTAATCGAGAAGACAATAGCCCAACATTTCATTCGGGCCGACGCTTGCCTCAAGGGGAATGGCGCTCACGACCAATACTCCATGGATAAGCTCGTAGCGGTAATTCTCGTCATAATCCTCGACAGCGTCGAATTCTTCCGGCGTCAAGATGATTCCGTTCATCTCGGGGCCGAGAACGAGCTTGGTCCTGGTCGATGCAGTGCTCATCAGCAAACTCCTTTCTATTTCTTGCCCTGCCCCTGAATGGTGCGGATTGCCATGCTGGCGGCTCGACTTACGCCGCGGTCTTTGTCGTTCTGCGCCTGGCGCAATGCTGGAATGGCTTCCTTCGCCTCGCCGCCTAGTTGTCCCAGCGACGTTGCCGCGGCCATGCGCACGCCGGCGTTCTTGTCCTTCAAGGCTTCCATGAATACGGGGATCGCCTTCTCCGGAGGGGGATCGATGCGGCCCAGCGCGGTGGCCGCGGCCTGGCGGACGCTGGCAGCACCGTCCTTCTTGACCAGCTCCAGGAGCAGCGGAATGGCGTCCCTGGTATCCGCGGCATTGACGGCGCCGAGATGCCCCAGTTCTTTCGCAGCCGTGGCTCGGGTCTTGGCATTGCCGCTTTTCAGCTCCTTCATGTAGGTGGCGACGTCGTCCTTCTTGGAGTCGGCGCGCGCTGGAATAAGCGTCAAGGCGCAAACGCAGGAAAGGCCAAGAGCGATGAACAGTAATTTCATAGTGAGATCCTCGACACAGCACTTCTCCCAAGTTGTTGCTCTTCAAGTTTACCGTGAAAGCTTGTCGTTGTGAAAGGCTCAACCGGCTCGGCTGTAAAGATAGACATAGCCGCTAATCGCGATAGCGCCGATCCCCGCCAGGGCGGCCAGGCCCCAGAGCGTGCTTTTATGCTTCACCGCTAGTGAAAACGAGGCGATGGTCACGCCGGCCTGGGCAATCAGCATGCAGTAAAAGAAATGCCGGCTGCGCTGGCGGTGGCTCTCGGAACGGACGCTCGCTTTGCGGATCTGGACTTCGTACAGGGTGGCTGCTTTTTGGTTGTGCCGCGCTTCATTATCGTAGCGGCGAACCGCATAGTCGTACTGGGTTGCCTTGAAGTCGTTGCTGAGATCGTTCACCTGGTTCTTGATGCTATTGCCGCTGTGGATAACCGCCATGGCCGAGGCCCGCAGTGGCGCCAGCGTATCCGCGGTAGGCAAGCCCTCCAGAGCCGATTCAAGCCGGCGCGTGTTGCGTTGCAAATCCCAGCCGAGCTGCGCTTGCCGGAATATCAATTTTCCCAGGTCCTCGAGAATACCGCTCACCGGTTTATCCGATTTCTCCACCGCCAGCACATTTCCTTCGGCCAGACTGATCTCATGTTGCAGCGCGTCCTCGCTGATGCTGCCGATCAACGGGGCCGTCTCCTGCTCGGTCTTGCGCGCCTCGATGGCCTTCAGCGCTTCCTGAATCCGGGGCTCCTCGAGGGCGCTGATTTTCACCGGGGGCAACTTATCGGTGGCGAGATAGCCGAAAGCCTCCTGCGCCTGGCCGGTTGCAAGCTTCTGTTCCAGATCGGCCTGCAACGCCCGGGCATCCTTTACTTCAGAGCCGATTATTTGCAGCAATCGTTCGGTGACTCGCCGTAGTTTGTCGCCCTGGCTGCCCAGAATACTTTTTGAGGAAAGCAATAGCGAATTGAGACTCAACACCTCTTTCTCGACGTACTGGAGGTCATTTACCAATTGCACAGCTGAGGCGCGCAACGTTGCGGCCTCAAGTTTGTCGGTTTTGGAAAGGACCGGCAAGCGATCCCCGGCCAGCTTGGTTTGTTGCCCGCGGCTGCGCTTGAACTGGAAGAAAGTCCATTGATCGTTGGCTTTGGATTGATATTGCGCGGCCAGGGCACGATGGTAATGAGCCTGCGTCAATTCGCCGTTTGACAGCGCGGCCAGGATGGTGGCCACCACCGTGAGAACGACCGGTGTGGATGTCAGGATTACACTCCAGAGCGTTTTCTTGGCCGGTGCGCCGGATTCAATCGTTGCATCTGCCTTGATTTCAGGAAGTTTCATGAGTAGATCCCTTGGGCGCGGTTCGCGATCTAAGCAGCGGTCAGCGGATTCTAAAAGCCGGCGGGCCAGGAATCAAGGTGGGGGAGTACCGAGTACTAAGTACTGAGTACTGAGTACTGAGTACTGAGTACTGAGTACTGGATTACCGAGTACTGAGTACTGGAGTACGCAAGCGCCTTGCGGTCCTTGCCAGCACGCCGACCAGCCTGCCCCCTCACGCTTTTCATCTTCATGGTTATTAGCCTTCATGCTCCCACTCGTTCCCGCTTCCGCCCGCGCCCCTTCGCCCATCGCTATAATGACCTCGTGCTTTATCCGCAAACGCGAAAAGGACTACCTCGTGGCCGTCCCCGTCGTTGCAATCATTGGCCGTCCCAACGTGGGCAAATCGTCGCTGTTCAATGCGCTGGCCGGGCGGCGCATTGCCATCGTCGATCCCACGGCGGGGGTTACACGCGACCGGGTTTCCACGCTCATCAAGGCCGGCAGCCGTTTCTTCGAGCTGGTCGATACGGGCGGCATGGGCATCAAGGATGTGGATAACCTGACCACGCACGTGGAGCAGCAGATCGAATCGGCCATCGATCAGGCGAGCCTGATCCTGTTCGTGGTGGATGCCCGCGCCGGCCTGATGCCCCTGGACGAGCAGGTTGCCAGCCGCCTGCGCTACGTGAACAAGCCGGTGCTGTGTGTGGCCAACAAGTGCGATACGCCGGAGCTGGATGCGCACGCCGCGGACTTCTACAAGATGGGCCGCGGCAAGCTGGTGCATGTCAGCGCTGAGCAGAAGCGCGGCCTGGCGGAATTGATCAGCCTGACCCTTGAACGCCTTCCCGAACCAGAAGACGCCGAGGCCGGCCGCGACGTCCAGATGAAGCTGGCCATTGTCGGCCGGCGCAACACCGGCAAGAGCACCTTCATCAACAGCCTGGCCGAAAGCGAGCGCATGATCGTCAGCGAGGTGCCCGGCACCACGCGCGACAGCGTCGATGTGCGCTTCGAGCGCGACGGCAAGGTCTTCGTCGCCATCGACACGGCCGGCGTCCATCGCAAGCAGAGCATCCAGTCGGACATTGACTTTTACAGCATGGCCC
This sequence comes from Gemmataceae bacterium, assembly GCA_035939715.1. Lineage (GTDB taxonomy): Bacteria > Planctomycetota > Planctomycetia > Gemmatales > Gemmataceae > DASZFN01. The sequence goes on from DASZFN010001000.1 coordinate 12,128, forward strand.
GCGCCGAGCGTTCCATACGCCGCGCCGACGTGGTCCTGCTCTTCATCGACCCGCGCGTACGCATCAGCAAGGTCGACAAGCAGCTCGCCGATTACATCCTGCAATTTCACAAGCCGGCTGTCTTCGCCGTGAACAAGTGGGACCTGATGATTCCCATGCCGACCAGCAAGTTCGGCAACTATGTGCGGGCGACGTTTCCCAGCCTCGATTTCGTGCCCATCGCCTTCCTCACGTCGACGAGCGGCAAGAACGTGCATGCCGTCTTGAATCTCGCGCAGAACATGTTCAAGCAGGCCAGCACGCGGATCGGCACGCGCGAAATCAATCGTGTGCTGCAGATCGCCCTGACGGAGCAAGCCCCGCCGATGCGCAAGAACCGCCGCGCCAAGATCTACTACGGCACCCAGGTGGCCAGCAATCCGCCCACGATCGTGCTGTTCACCAATGGCCCGGACCTGTTTGACAACACCTACCAGCGCTACCTGCTGAAGACCTTTCGCGACCATTTGCCGTTTCAGGACGTGCCCATCAAGCTTTACTTGCGGCACAAACGCCGCGGCGAGCCGATCCCCGAGGTAAAAGAAGAGACCGCCAAGACCCCGCCGCGCCGCGCCGCGGTCGATGTCTCCAAATTGAAATTCCGGAGCAACGTGTCGGATGAGGAAATGAAAC
>DASZFN010001001.1:0-18180 GCA_035939715.1 Gemmataceae bacterium
GAGAGCTGATGGAGCTTTTCACACTCGGAGTCGGTGCTTACACGGAAAGAGACGTCAAGGAAGCGGCCCGAGCGCTCACCGGTTGGACGGTCGAGAACGGCGCCTGCCGCTTCTCTGCCTTCGGACATGACGACGGCGAAAAAACTCTGCTTGGCCATAAGGGGCGCTGGCATGGGGACGACCTGGTGCGGATTTTGCTCGAGCACCCGGCAACCTCGCGGCGGCTGGCCTGGCGCATCTGCGACCTGTTCTTCGGCGAGAATGCGCTGGCCCCGTCCAGCATCAATGCCCTGGCGGCTGCACTGCGGGAACATCAGCTCGAAATCGCCTGGGCCGTCGAGACGGTGTTGCGCTCACGAACATTCTTCGCCGACGCGAATCTGGGTGACCGCGTGTTGGGGCCGGTGGAGTTCGTCGTTGGCTTGCCTCGGGCTCTGGAGCGTTTTGAAACGCCACCTAGCAGCCTGTTGCTGGCTGAATGGGCCGCGCGGATTGGTCAAGATCTGTTTTATCCGCCCAACGTCGGTGGTTGGCCCAGCGGGCGCGGTTGGCTCGGAACCCAGGCAATCATCGGCAGGGCGAACTTTGCCGCCGCTCTCGTCGAGGGCAAGCTTACGGGCCGCCCAAGCCTCCTCGACGGCCTTGCCCTCGCCGAACGGCACCAGCGCGGCAAAGATCTGCAGGACTTGCTGACATTCTATGCCGAGCTTTTCACCGGCATGTCTCCGGAGCCGGCCTGGCGCGAACGACTTATCACGGCTCTGGGTCCCACGGCGGATCGTAACCCCCAAAGCGCGGCGCGCGCCGTTGCTCTGTTGATGGCCTCGCCTGAGGTGCAATTGGCTTGACTCCCCTCTCACGATGGAGAAACCAATATGTTTTCCCGACGCGATTTCCTGCGAGCGAGCTTGCAGACTTCCACCCTGGTTGCCCTGACGCCGACGGTGCCGAGCTTCCTGGCCCAAACCGCCCGTTCCGCGCCGCCAGACCGTGACGGCCGTGTGCTCGTGGTAATTCAACTGGACGGCGGCAACGATGGTATCAACACCATTGTGCCGTTTGCCGACCCAGGCTACGCCAAACAGCGCAAGGCCTTGCGACTGCGCACGGACCAATTGCACAAGATCGATAAAGAAGTCGGCTTCCACCCCGCCATGCGCGACGCCGCCGATCTCTTGCAGTCCGGCCTGCTGGCGGTAGTCCAGGGTGTAAGTTATCCAAACCCTTCCCGCTCGCATTTCAAGTCCATGGCCATCTGGCAGACAGCGAACCTGAACCTGAAGTCCGATAACGACGACCTGGAAACACGCGCCAGCTTCGGTTGGATCGGCCAGGCCCTGGATGGCGGTCGCCGGCCTGGTGACGGCTCGCCCGATGCCGTCTACGTCGGTACCGGCTCACTCCCGGCCGCCCTGCGGAGCCGGCGTTCACAGGCATCGGCCATGACGCGGCCAGAGGATGCCTTGCTCACCCTGCAGCCGAACGCTAGGTCCATGATCGCCCCAGTCGATGCGGGCCAAGACCTGGCTGCTTTCGTTCAGCGTAGCACCTTGCAGGCTTACGCTACATCGGACCGCATGCGCACCCTTCTGGGGGCCAAGGACCAGGGCCGCTATCCAGCGACCGGCCTGGCCCAGCGGCTTCAGGTAATAGCCAGGCTTCTGAAGACCGGCGGCGGCACCAGGGTTTTCTATACCTCGCAACCCGCCAATGCGTATGACACGCATTACAACCAGCTTTTCACGCACGCCGAGTTGCTGGGCGAGTTGGCGGGCGCGCTGCGCGCCTTTCTGGATGATCTAGCCAGGTCCGGACTGGCCGAGCGCGTGGCCGTGCTTTGCTTCAGCGAGTTCGGCCGCCGCGTGCAGGAGAATGGTTCCCAGGGAACCGACCACGGCACAGCAGGGCCCGTGTTCGTGGCTGGGCCTTCCGTCCGAGCGGGACTCGTAGGGCCGACGCCCAAACTGCTTGATTTGCAGGATGGCGATCTGAAAGTCAGCATCGATTTTCGTCAGGTCTATGCGACGATCCTGGAGGAGTGGCTGGGGCTGTCCGCCAGGACGGCGCTTGCCGGCGATTTCAGTCGGCTCCCGATCTTCCGCAGTTAAGGGCAAGGCAATGACCGGATTCCTGTTCTGGCTGGCTCTCCTCGTGGCTGCCGTCAGCCAAAACGACAGCGCGACTGGGTCACGGACACAAGGTCAGTTTGAAAACTTGTGGACCGAGCTTGGTTCCGCCGATCAGGTCAAAGCTCGCCAGGCGGCTTCAGCGCTTGTAGCGCAAAGCGCCACGACAGTTTCGTTCCTTGAGAAACGCTTGCGCCCGGTTGCCGTTCCAGATGCAGGGCACCTGGCACGCATGATCAACGACCTGGACAGCAATCGGTACCATCGCAGCCAAGCAGGGCGCCGTGCTCGTGACACAGGGCCGCTTCCCCCGAAGCGGTTCATCGCATTGCCTGCGTGTCCCCTTAAACGAACGGCCACATCATGAATGAGTTCAGCCGCCTGTTCGTTCACGTGGGGAATCGTCTTAATCCCCGATTCACGCTTTGTTAATCTCCGCGTGCCTATACTTACTTCCCAACACACTCCGCCGCTGAAATGGACGACGCGGTTTACGACCTTTTGCGACGTTGCCTGAAGCTTGGCAACGTGGGCGGAAGAATTTTGCTCCGTGTGTAGTTTTCTTTCTATTCACCTAGGAGGATTGAATGTTGCGATCCAAGGCCAAAAGAGCGTTCACGCTGATCGAACTGCTGGTGGTCATTGCCATCATCGCGGTCTTGATCGGCCTGCTGCTGCCCGCGGTCCAGAAGGTCCGCGAGGCTGCTAACCGTATGTCTTGCTCGAACAATCTGAAACAACTTGGCCTTGCCGCAGCCAATTACGATGCGGCATTCAGCAAGCTGCCGCCCGGCATGGACGCTCGCCTGATCGGTGAATGCGTGCGTTTGTTGCCCTATTTGGAACAGCAAGCCCAGTATAGTCTGTACATTTTCGACGATGGCACACCGCTGGTCGACCCCACCACCGGCATGCCCAGCAACCATTTTTACTACAACTTCGGCAGTTTTAATCCCGTGTACATGGAGCCCAATCAGGCCAACCGTCCTACCACAACTGCGACGGACGTAATTCCGCGTCCGCCGGCGGTTTATGGTTGCGAAGGCAACTTCAAGGTCTTCCACTGCCCCAGTGCCCAGACCCCTGATGAGACCGTGACCGCCCTTATGGCGGTGCTCTACGATGACGGCACGGGGTTCTTCGCTCCGACGACCGCGCCCTACGGCCACCTTTTCAGCTCTGCTCCAGGGCGCCTTGTGCTTGGCCGTTCGAATTACCTGGGCGTGGCTGGTGAGTGCCGCAACTATGCGCCTTACAACATCTATTTCGGCTTGCTGCACTATAACAGCAGGACGACCATCGGCCGTGTTCCGGACGGCACCAGCAACACCCTGCTGTTTGGCGAATATACAGGCGGTTACATCAATTGGGGTGGAAACGGGGGCATTCCCAGCGGTTGGAGCACCGGTCACTGGTCGTGCGGTTTCAACTATAGCTGCTTTGGGCCGCCCGACACCAACCCGCTGGCGCACCCGGACACCACTCCTGATCCCCCAGGAGGCGCTTACGGGCACTTTTCCAGCTTGCACGCCGGTGCCCTCTGCCAGTTTGCCTATGCAGACGGTTCCGTTCGCAAGCTTTCGCCGCAGATTGATTTCGGGACGTGGTTGGCCCTCGGCGGCTACCAAGATGGTGTTGTTGTTCAGAACCAGGATCAGGGTCAGTAGCCCCGTGCAAAAAAAGGAAGGTTAGGTCCAAGTGATGTTGCGTTTTTTACTTCTGCTCGCCGTCCTGCCATTCCTGATCGTCGGCGTTTCGGGATGTGGTGATAGCGAACCCGCCGCAAAGCCAAAGATCCTTAAGGGTGGCCTGAAGGAGGGCGAAGGCAAGACGGTGGATAAAAGCAAGGCTGTAGCTGACTAGTGGATCGTCCATCCGTGGTACGCGACGCGCGCAAACATTGGCGTTCTGGCGGTAGCCGTGGCTAACCATTGGCGCCGCCCGCGCTTGAACGAGCGCGAGGATGCGTGCTTTGATCGCCCTGGGAATGCTTGCGGAATTGCGGCGGCGGATTGCAAATCCGCCAGCCCCGGTCCGAATCCGGGCCTGTCTACTTCGCGCGCGATCCCACGTCGACGGACGGATCAATTTGCCGCACCGCTGTTTCCGCGGCCCGGCGCACAACAGGACTGCGGTGCTTCATCATCTGGCGCAAGGTTGGGACTGCCTCCCGCGCCTCCGAGCCAATGCCGCCCAGTGCCGACGCGGCGTCGAGCCGCAGCGTGTGCTTTTCATCTTGAAGAATGAGCATCAATGCCGGGATGGAGTCAGGCGAACGAATCTGCCCCAGCGCTCGGATGGCCACTTCGCGAACGATGTGATCTTCGTCCGCGAGCAGTTCGAGCAGGAACGGCACGGCTTCCCTGGCGCAGGGTCCCACATGGCCGAGCGCCACGACGGCCAACTGGCGCGTATTGATTGCCGATGGAAAAAGATGCACGGCATTTTCTTTGTCCTTCACGGCCCCAATAAGGTCTGGGAGAGCAGCTTGCGCTTCCGGACCCATGCCGGCAAGACACATCGAGCAATATAGTCGGACCCCAGGACTGCTGTCCTTGAGGCCGTCACATAAAGCGGGCACCGCGTTGCTCGCCTTGACATGAATCTTGAAAAGGGCGAAGGCCGCCTTGGTTCGTACCTCGGGGCGCTCGTCTTTCAGCAAGTCCATCAGCGTCGGGATGGCCTCGGCCGCCTGCGGGCCCAGGCGTGCCAGGCAGGTTGCCCCCTCCTGGCGCATTTCCGGATCGGCATCCCGGAGAGCATTTACCCAGTAGCTCTGCGGCCGGCCGCTGTCGAAGCTCTCGCCGCGCAGGTAGCCAAGCATGGAGTAGCGGCTGGAAGGAATGAGAAAGGCAACGCCCAGCGCCAGGGCAATACTGCCGCCGGACCAGGTCAGGATGCGTCGCTTCATCGGACAAACCTCGGTTCGCTCGTCTCCGTTCCGTCCCACGAAGGGGGCACGGTCGCACGAGGTACGCAAGGCTGGGGACAGCATACCATTCGCGGCGGTTCCGCAACAGCTTTTTATGGTTTTTGCTGAGCCACTTTTCACCGCAGCGAGCACGCCAGCAAATGGTGTGGGATGAGAAGCTGCTGCCGTAGCCGCCGTCCCAAACCAAGCCGGCCTGAAAATGAAAGCGGCGAAGGGGCTCTTGCCCTTCGCCGCAGTTTGCATCAATTGGCTAAAATCTTACTTCGCTTCCGCCGTCATGGCCACGCAGAACGGCACGCATTGTATGTCCTTGGTGGCGGAGTAGTCGATGCTGGTTATTCTCAGATCGGGTTTGGGGTTTTCCCAGGTCGTCATGTACAGCCGGATGGTGGCGTCAAATTCTTTCTTGGCGGGTTCGTTCTCGCCGTTCCACACTACCTTGCCGCGTGTGGGCTCGCCGCTGAACGAATATTTCCACCAGTCGAGCACGTCCTTGCCGTACACGACCGGGATCGTCACAGACGTCCCGTCTTCATAGTTGACCGTGTACTCGGCGATCTGGGAGTCATCGTCCATGGAGTAGCCGGTGGCGTGCAGGATGTGGAGCTTGTTCAGTTTTCGACCTACCTTGATGCCCTGGATCTGATCGGGCTTGTCGATACGGCTGCCGAGCTGGAGGAGTGACTTACCGATGACAAATGGCACGCCCTCCAGCATCTGCCTGCCGGTGCCCAGGGAGGTCAAATTGTTGCCGGCATACTGGCCGCTGTGGAAGTCCTCGTCCAGCTTCTGATTGGCCCAGGGCTGCAGATCGATGAAGCCGAACCTTCGACTCACAGGCTGCTCCACGGCTCGGCCCGGCCCACGTTCACGGCGCAACATGGCGATCTCTTTGCGCAGCTCATCGAGCTTCTTCTCCAGTTCCTGGAGGCGCTGCTCGACGTCGTCGCGGCCCTTTTCCGTTCTTTGCACGCGTGGCGTCTCGGCGTTACGCGACTGCGTTTGCGCCCAGGTGGGCATCAGGGGCAGGAGCAACGCTCCCAGTCCCAGCACGATCCACCAGTAACTCTTCGACCAGGTCCCCAGCGTGGTCCCCTGCAGAATCATGTTTAACCTCCCTTTCAGCACTCGAACTTGTCCCATGCTGCTGGCGCCCAGAGGGGCGGCACACCGGGCCCGGGACAGGAAGGCCACGGTGTCCAGGAGTGTTTGCGCATAGGCGGCCGCGGACGCAGGCAGCGCCTGTACGACTCCGGCGTCACAACGCTGTTCTTCAATTTCGCGCAGCTCGCGCCGCGTCCACCAGGCCACGGGATGCCACCAGTACAGGCCCAGGGCCACTAGTTCCAAACGGCGCACCCAATGATCCCGTCCGCGTAAGTGGACGAGTTCGTGGGCCAGCAACGTCTCACGCTGCTCGTCGCTGAGCCTGCCCCAGAGGTCGGCCGGCAACAAAAGCTTCGGCGTCCCCAGCACGGCCCACAGCATCGGTGGTATCGGCACAGGCACGAGCCATACCAGAGGTGGATGCGCTACCCCAAGTCGATCCGAGAGTTCGCGGACTTGCGCTTGCAAGGCGGCTGACGCAGGCTGGCCCGCGCGCAGCAGTTGCCGCAACCAGCCGATCCGCAGCATCGTGAGCGACCAGAAAACCAGGGCGCCTGCCGACCAGATCGCCAGAAGCGTACTTCTCCACAGCGAACTCCAGGGCGTCCTGGCGGAGGCAATGGCTCGTGTCGCGGGCTGCCGGCGAACCTTCGCGACCGGCGCAGGCCCGCCCGCCACAGGTTCTTCGGGGCGCGCATCGGCTTGTGCCGGTTCAAAGTCCTCACCCTGTCCTGGACTCGTAACTTCGGTCACTTCTTCGTCGAAGAAGTCCGCGCCAGGTTCCACGGATGCCGTCTGCATGATCGAATGCCAGGATATGGGCACTGTCAGCAGCGGGGGTGTGATGAGCTTGAGCAAAACCAGGAGCCACAGCGCATGCGCCAGGGCAGGCCGGCGCGTAAGCCGGCCGGCAGCCCAGGCCGCCAGGGCAAGCCCCGTGGCCAGGACGGCATTGGCCAGACCGACATGCACGAGCATGTCCATGCACGGCCCCTTTCAGGACAGCTTCTCTTTTGCTTTGCCGCGGCGACGTTGCGCGTCGATGAACGTCTGCAGTTCATCCAGTTCGCCGGCAGTCAGCGGCTCGGAGCGCACCAGGTTCATGACCAGCGGCGTCAAGGCCCCGCCGCAAAGCTTGTCGGCAACTTCCCGAAGGCGGCGGTTCATGAGCTCGTCGCGGCTGACGAGGGCGGTGAACACCAGCACGCCGCGCTGACGGCTGTGTTTGACGTAGCCCTTGTCCTGCAAGCGCTCCATGAGCTTCTGCACGGTGGCGTAATGAGCCGCCTCTCCGCCCGGATAGAGGGCGTCGGCAATCTGCCGGCGCGTCGCCCGGCCGTTTTGCCAGAGCACCTGCAGCATGGCTAACTCAGTATCCGTGACATCACTCGGAAAGCGCCGCATCATGTCCCTCGCTTAGGCATGTTGACTAAGGCCAATCCTAAGGCGAGTTGCCTAGCACGTCAAGAGAATTCCAGGAAATGTTCCGCCGCTACCTAAGAATCGGACACCTCCTATGAAGAATTAGGCGGACTGCCCCCTTCTCACAAAATAGAGCGGCCTGCCTGGACTTCATTATCTCCAGCAATCCTTGGCACTTGTGACTGTTCGAATTTTTCCCAGGAGCCGGCGCAACTTTTGCGGGGTGAAGAGTCCATGATTTTCCAAAGTTTTGGTTTTTTTCTTCTTGACATCATCCAGTGGAAGGGTACGTTAAGCGACTGTCCGCCTCGATGTGCGTTTGCCGCGCACTGCAACAACGCATGCGAAAGGAATCGGCGCCACGACACAAACTCGCCGTGGGCCATGAAGAAAGACGGAACCGCCACTTTTCCTTGGTGCCAGGAAAGTTGCTCGTAATTCCGCTTGGCTTCGTTTTGAGATGGAGTTGACTCGCGTCAGAGAGAGGCGTGAATCTCGTTACACGCCGAACCCTGGAACGCTCCCGAATAACCTCTAGCGGCCGCATGCGGCCGCCCCCGGAGCATGAGCAGAGCCAGGAAAGAGGATAGCCCTTTTTGTAACGTTACGGATCGACGCCCAGTCCGCTCGCTTCAGCTGGGAGGGTACCACCATGCAGGCAATGGCTCGTCGCGTAGCAACTTGTCTTCCGGGAAGACGTTTTAAGCGATCCCGGTCCTTGAACCCATAATTTTTGCAGGCTGCCCTCCAGCGCACGGATGAAATCGCATCCGCAGCGGAGATGTCGTCTTGTTGCGCGGGCGCAAAAGACACTAAACAGATAATAATACTAAAGAATCAGACTTAAGGTTAGAAATTGCGGGAGGCATCTTCGCCTTCTGCCGCTCTCACCGGGGTGGAGGAATTAGCTCATGACATTCTCGACGTGGAAGATGTGGCGCAACCGCAAGTCCCAGGCCGCCGAACAGGCGCAGTACCGCAAACGTCTGCAGAAGCTGGTCGGTCGCCGCCTAACCTTCGAGCGGCTCGAAGACCGGACTTTGCTTAGCGGCAGCTCAATTTCGGCGACCCAGGCCACGGCCCTGATCAGCGGCGTGCAGGGTTTGGCGAACTTCGGCACCGCTCTGGATGGCTTCAACCAGTTTGCCGCCAACCTCCCCGTCGTGGACCAGGCCGTTGGCCAGGTACTAAACCTTCAGAATGTCCTGCAAACCAAGCTGTTCAGCCCCGTCAACACCTATCTCGCAGGGGCAAGTCCAACCACAACCGGACTGGTTAGCGCCCTGAGCGCAGTGCCCGGCCTTAGCAACGTGACGGATACGTCCAACAGCGGCGAACTGAGCGTGAGTCTGGATCTGCAAGCTTCCAAGACGTTTGCTGGCCCCATCGACCTGGGCACCGCCGCCAGTCAACTCGGGCTGAGCGTGGACGTCTCCACGAATGTGACGTTGACCGCGGCTGCCGACTTCCATCTGACGTTCGGCTTCGATAAGACCGCGGGACTGTCCGCCAACGAGCAGTTTTTCATCCGCGCGCCGCAACCGTTATCGATTACCGCCACCATTAATGCTCCGGATGTGAACGTCAGCGCCAAGGTAGGCTTCGTCCAGGTGGACATCCAGCACGGAACCGTTGCGCTTAACGGGGGCTTGCAGGTTGGCTTCAACAACCCGGACATGGATGCCAAGGGGAACATCACGCTCGCCGAGCTGCAGGGCACCACTGTCGGCGCCCTCGTCAACATTACTCCCAGCGGGTCACTGACCGCCAAACTTCCCGTTCACGCCAAGGTTGGCACGTTCGACGTCACCGGTACGCTCGCCGGCGCTGGTCCGCGCATCGAGCTGAACGACACGGATCTGTTCGGCGGCACCGTGCCGGCGCCGACCCTGGTGGGCTTCACCGATCTGTCGAACTTCACCAACCTGACGCCGAGCAACGTGGTCGGCCTCCTGAACCAGATCGGCAGCGGCCTGCAAGGCCTGTCGTCTTTCCTCGATGTCGAACAGAAGGTCGCCGGTGGCATTCCCTTCATCAAGGACAAGCTCGACAAGGTAATCGATTTCACGCAAGTGCTGACGGGATTTTCGCGGCAATTATTCGACGTGGTCGTGGCAGCACCCAACCTGGCGCCGGCGAACGGCCAATTCGCCAGCCCGGAAATCGATTTCACGCTCGCCTACACCGATGCCAATGGCAACCATTCCGTGCCGGTGGTGGTCACCCAGGCTCTTGCCTCTCCCAGCACAAACGCCAGCCCCGACGACCTGGTGGCCGATATCAATAAAGGCCTGCAGAACGCCGGCATCGACACGCAGTTCACGGCGGCCACTGTGGACGGCCGGCTGCAGCTCAAGGCCACCGATTCGAAGGTCACCATGGTGACGTTCACGACCGATGGCACCACGAATTCGGCAACGCAGATCGGTTTCCAGACCAGCGAACAGAACACCTTCGTCTTCAAGTTCGACACTATCCAGTCCCTGGTTACCAAGCTGGTGTCCCTCACGGGGCTCACGGCCGACCAAATCGGCGCCAACTACGACCCCGCCAGCCAGTCGCTGACGTTCCACCTGAAGTTCATGACAGGCTTCGACAAGACCATCGGCCTGGACTTCAGTCAGAACCTTAGCCCGCTAACCGTCACAGGAACCGTCAATGCGAACCTCCATGCCGACGTCACCCTGGAGACCACCGTGGGCGTCCAGCTGACGGCCCTGACCCCGGGCATGCTGACAGGCTCGGCCGATCTTCCCGCCAACGGGCAACTCACTGGGCCGGCGACTTTCGACCTGTCTTTCAACGGCAATCCCGCGATGCACGTCACGGTCCCCGTGGATGCAGCCAGTACCAGCCCGACCACGCTCGTAGCAGACGTCAATCTGGCGCTGGCCAGTGCGGGGCTGGGCTCGGTGGTGACGGCCAGCCTCACCGGCAACAAGCTTACCCTCAGCTCCCAGGCAAACTCCATGACCCTGACGCCCACCGGCTCGGACACCGGTCTGCATCTCGCGGCCGGGACCGCCACAGGCAACGGGCTGAGCAAGCACGTGTTCCTCCTGGCGGATAGTCCCAGCACGCCCTCGGGTATCAACGTCAACGCCTCAATCATGGCGCCCAACGTGACCTTTCAGGCCGCGCTTGGCTTCCTAGGTATCGGCATCCAGAACGGCACGGCTCACTTCAGCTTTGGCACCGGGCTGGCCTTGCAGGATCCTGGCCCGACGATGGACGGCAAGGTCACACTGGATGAGTTGCTCTCCAATCCCACTGCGGTGCCGATGGTCAAGCCGATCACGGTCGACCTCGGCGCGCATTTACCGATTGCCGTCAGCGGCCTGACTATTCCCGGCCTCGGCACCCCGGCTATCGACGTCTCCCTGGCGACGCCGAATGACCCCACCTCCATTCAGGTCACTCCCAACGCGGACTTCAATAACGCCCTCAAGGATTTCAGTCACTTTTCTATTCAGGACGTGGTCAACCTGCTGTTGAAGGTCGTGGACTTTCTCAAGAACCAGAACATCAACGGCCTGAATACCAAGCTGCCGCTCATCAACAAGAGCGTGAATGATCTGCTTGGCCTGGCGGACAAGTTTGGGCAGGCCGCCCAGAACCTGCTGGGCGTGAACCCGACCATCCTGGCTGCCTTGAAGGCCGCCATAGGCAACGTGTCGCAGAACGCTTTTGCGGGCGACGGCTCCACGACGGACTACCCTTTGTCCTTCACGCCCGCGAGCACTTCGGACATCCAGGTCCTTCTGGACGGCACCGTCGCCAGCTCTGGTTTCAGCCTCAACGGCAGCACCCTGCACTTCACCAGCGCTCCCCCCAAGGGCCAGCAAATAAATGTCAAGCCGGTGGCTGCGCCGACCGGCGCCGACGGCACGAAGACAGACTTTACGCTGCCTCTTGCGCCCGGCACCAATTTCACGCCGATCGTAAAGGTGAACGGTGTGCAGATTGAAGATTTCACAGTCACCGGCACCACGCTGAGTTTCAAGGTCGCGCCGGCCAGCGGTGCGACGATCACCGTGAACTACCTCGACCTCGCGACCGTGATCACCGAGGTGGAGAAGGCTCTGCCCAGCGACCTGGTGCAAAGTCTCCAGAACGCCCAGGAAACCTTGAAGGACGTCGCCGCGCTCAATCCGGCTAGCATAACGACGCTGCCGCAGATGCTCGTCAGCAGCATCGGCACGCTGATACAGCTGGCGCAGGCGGCGAGCAATAGTGTGGATAGCATTCTTCCCAGCACCAGCGACGCCCGGCACGACTTCGACTCCTTGCTCTCCCACCTGCAATCCTTGATCCCGTCGGCACAGACGCTTTCCGACAAGCTGTCTCGCGACCTGCGGCTGGCGTTGGGCATTACCGACCCCAACGAGCTCACGCTGACCCTTTCGTTCCCGGACATTGGCGTGTCGCCCAATCACGAGCAGGCGGTCGAGGCGGCGCTGCATTTCAAGATTGACAAGACCGTGTCACAGCCGCTCGATTTCAATTTGAACCTCTCCGGGACGCCGGTCGGTCTTAGCTCCACAGGAACGATCAACGTCGACGCCGGAGCAGAGTTCAATCTCGACCTGGGAATCGACCTGCCCAAGCTGCTCTCCGACCCCGCCCACGCGCTCTACTTGCGCGGCAGCGGCACCGATCTGAAGCTGACCGCCGGGATTTTCAATTCCACCGTCTCGCTCACGGCCAGCCTCGGCGCTATCTCGGCCGGCCTGGCGGGGACAATCCTCGTGGCCAAGCCCGTCAAGGAAGACTTCACCGCCACCGATATGCAGACCGATTTCCCCTTGACGTTCAACAACGCCGACACCGACACCACGGATACCCCGGCCAACTTCTTCGCCATCGTAAAGGTGAACGGCGCCATCAAGACCAACGGCACCGACTTCACGATCACCGGAAAAACACTCAAGTTCATGAGCGGCTTGAGCGCGAGCGACGCCGTCGAGATCCTCTATATCCCCGCAGCTCCTGCCGACGAAACCCCGGGCGGCGCCGTCGACGGCATGAACAAGACCTTCACGTTGTCGATCTCGCCCGACGCGTTTAACGTCACCGTGAAAGTGAATGGCATGCAATTAAGCAGTCCAGCGGATTACTCCATCTCCGGAAACACCTTGACCTTCGTGAATGCCCCGGCCTCGGGCGCGACGATCAACGTGCACTATGACAACGCACCGGCAGACGTCACGTTGGGGCTAACCAATACTGGGGTCAACCCCCTTGCCGGCCTGGACTCGAGCAGCTTCAGCTTCCAGATTCACGCCATGGCGGGCGGGGCGCTTGCTATCCACATTCCCTCAGGCGGCTCCAGTATAGGCGCCCTGAAGGTCGCCGCCGACCTGAGTGACTTCGACCTCAGTCACATCCAGGTATCCACGCCGAGCGGGTTGCTGGGTGACCTCACCTCCGGTAATTTCAACCTGGCGGACATGGTCGCCGGCCTGACCGCTCTCTTGCACCTGCTCTCAGACGGGCTTACCAGCCACGTGCTCGCAAGTCTGCCGCTCATCGGCAACGGCCTCGACAAGACCGGCTTGTTCATCGAGAAAATCCTCGGCAGCAACTTCTTCATGGATCTGACCGCGCTGGCCAACCCGGCCACGCTCCAGGCGGATCTGCAGCACCTGATTTTCAAATACCTTGGCCCTGGCGAAGGCGGGCACACCGGTCTCGATATCCTGGCGGATGTGACGACGGGCGCCAAGCTGACGGACTTCAGCCAGGTAGGCGTGACTGTCGGCGCCACCAGCATCCTCGTCGATCTGCGCTTCAAGGGCACGGACACCCTGGTCAGCAAGAATTTCGGCCTCGGCTTCGACGGCCTCGGTCTGGTGGGCTTCCACACGATGGGCCAGATCAACGTCACCGTCGGCTACGACATCCATTTTGGCTTCGGCCTGAGCAAGACCGACGGCTTCTTCTTCCAGCTCAACACCGACAACAAACCCGAGATACAGCTCAAGCTGGGCGTCGGCTTCGGTCCCAATACGTCGATCACGGCCAAACTTTTCTTCCTCGACGTGACCGCCGTAGATCACGGCGACTCGGGCTTCAGCGCTATCGTGAACCTCAACATCAAAGACCCCAATAATGATCACAAGCTAACCTTCAAGGAAATCCAGGCCTCGCAGCTTACCGACCTCATCGACACCGGCAGCGGCCTTGATGGAGAGCAGAACCCTGGAGATCCAGGCGACTTCACCGGCACGGGCCTCGGCATCGACGCCAAGATCGATCTCGATTTGCAGGCCACCATTAACGGCGATACCTCCTTCCCGTCGCTCAAAGCCCAGCTCATCGTCAACTGGGCTTTCAATACCACGGACGGGTTGAGCGGCGAGGCGCCGCACATCCAGATCAAGGACGTGACGCTGGACTTCGGCACTTTCCTGAGCAAGTCCATCGGGCCGATCCTGGCGGCCATCGACAGCGAGATCAAGCCGATCAAGCCGCTCCTGGATCTCCTGGAGACAAAAATCCCGGTGATTTCTCAGCTTTCCGAACTGCTCGGACAGGGGCCCGTCACCTTTGCCAGCGCCATCAGCGCGCTGGGTGAAGGCGGCGACACCGTCGTGAAAGTGATCCATATCCTGGATGAAATCGTCACCATCGCCGACACGGCGACAAACACGTTCCAGAACTCGGGCGAGCTGTCCCTGGATTTCGGCAACTTTAGTTTTGGTGACGCAACACACGACCTCCGCTCTGGAATGCCAGGCAGCCTCACGGCGGACCAGCTCAATATCGACGATCCCAGCGTGGCTTCCGGGTTGGCTCCCAAGTTCACGGATGTGAACGGCGCCAAGAGTGCGCTCACAGGGAGCAAGGCGAGCCAGGGCGCAAGTTTCCTGGATTCGATCACCGGTCCTCTTTCCGACCTGGGCATCAATCTGCCGCTCCTGTCAAGCCCCGCGAGCATCTTCAAACTGTTCCTCGGTCAGGATGTGGACCTGGTCACCTGGCACTTGCCGGAGATGAAAGCCAGCTTCTCCTTCAGTTACAGTTTCGGCCCGATCCTGCCGCCCATTCCGCTGTTCGTCGATCTGGGCGGCGCCTTCGGCATCGATCTCAACCTGTCCGTGGGTCTCGACACCCGTGGCATCCGCACGGGCAACTTCTTCAACGGCTTCTTCTTCGGCACGCGCGACGGCGTCGACACGGGGAACCCCCAGCCGGTGATCGACGTCTTTGCCCAGTTCACCGCCGGCGCTTCGCTCAGCATCGGCGTCTTGAGTGCGGGGGTCGACGGCGGCATCCGCGCCGATATCGGCGCCTCCTGGCACGACCCGGATAACGACGGCAAGCTGTACATCGACGAGCTGATCGCCAACGCCCAGCAAGGGCCGGAATGCATCTTCGATCTGCACGGCAAGTTCACGGCCTTTCTGGAAGCCTTTGTGGAAGTCAACCTCCTCTTTGTCCACTTCCGCAAGGACTTCACGCTGGTTTCCATCACGCTCTTCGACTTCGACGTCTCCTGCCCGCCGCTGCCGCCGCCCGAACCGGCGCACATCAGCGACGGCGCGCATACCGATGCCAACAAGGAGTTCGACGGCTCCTACGCCCCGGCCGGCGTTCTGGTTCTGAACATGGGCTCGCACGCCAACCTCTACCAGCCCGGCCACAGCACCGACGGCGACGACACCTTCAAGGTGGTTGGAGAAGTAGATGTCAACGGCAACGGCATCGAGGATCCCAATGAAGATCTCGACGGCGTCCCCGGCTTCAGTTCACACACCGTGAAAGTGACCGGCAACGGCCACGACAAGGTCTATACCGGCGTCACCGGCATCTACGCCGACGGCGGCGCGGGCAAGAACAAGATCACCCTGGACGCCAGCGTCCTTGTTCCCGCCACTTTGAAGGCCGGCGACGGGGGCGACGTCATTCAGGGAGGCGCCGCCGACAACCATATCTACGGCGGCAACGGCAACGATCAGCTCGCCGGCCGGGACGGCAACGATACCATCTATGGCGGCGCGGGGGACGATGTCATTGACGGCGCTAACGGCAACAACGAGCTGCACGGCGGCGCCGGCAACGACCAGCTCCGCGGCGGCACCGGCAACGACACCATCTATGGCGATGCCGGGGACGATAACATCGATGGCGGCGCCGGCGACGACCACATCTACGGCGGTGACGGCAATGTCAACACGCCGCAGGAAGGCGGCAATGACCAGATCAAGGGGGGTGATGGCAACGACACCATCTACGGCCAGGGCGGCCCGGACAACATTGACTCCATCGAGGGCGGCGCCGGCGCCGATTACATCGTCGGCGGCCAGGGCAACGACATGCTGATCGGCGACGGCGATGCCGTTCCCGCCGGCATGGGCGGCAATGACACTATCTTCGGCGGCACCGGCAACGACACCATGATCGGCGGCCAGGGCGACAATGAGCTGCACGGCGGCGCGGGCGATGACCTCATGTACGGCGGCAACCAGGACCGCAGCGGCACCGGCAACAACCTCATGTACGGGGATGACGGCAATGACTCCATGTACGGCGATGCCGGCAAGGATTCGATGTACGGCGGCAACAACGACGACATGATGTTCGCCGGTCCCGGCAACGACTACATGGAAGGCGGCGCCGGCAACGACTACATGGAGGGCGGCGCCGGTAACGACAAGATGATCGGCGGTAGCTCCACCGCTTCGCCCCTCGATCCGGACGGCAACGACATCATGTATGGCGACAACGCCGACGGCACCGGCTCGGGCGATGACATCATGATCGGCGACAACGGCATGATCGACGGCGTCACCCTTATCGGCGGCGCCGGCAACGACCAGATGTTCGGCGGCGCCGGCAACGACCTCATGTACGGTCAGGGCGGCGACGACGTCATGCAGGGCGGCACCGGCAACGATACCATGTTCGGCGGCGCCGGCAACGACGTCATGCTCGGCCAACAGGGCAACGATTCCATGGAGGGCGGCGCCGGCAGCGACGTGCTCCAGGGCGGCGACAACAACGATGTCCTCATCGGCGGCGGCAGCGATGCCGCCATCGCCAGCGGCGCCGCCGGCATCGACAACGCCAATCCCGACGTCGGCGACTCGCTTATTGGCGGCACCGGCGACGATGTCATCGTCGGCGATAACGGCAACGTCGTTCTCGACGGCTCCGGCCACGTGCTATCCGTGCAGACGAATCCCAACTTCGGCAACGGACCGGATAGCATCTTCGGCGGCGACGGCAACGACACCATCTTCGGCGGCGGCGCCGGCGACAACATCAGCGGCGATTCTCTCGGTGGCACCGGCAACGACGTTATTATCGGCGACCAGGGCTCGCTCACCGTCACCGGCCTCACCACCACCATCCTCGCCCGTACCTCGACCGTGACAGGTTCCGGTGGCGACGATGCCATCTTCGGCAGCGGCGGCAACGATACGATCCTGGGCGGCGACGGCAAGGACAACATTACCGGCGACGACGGCAACGACGTCATCCTCGGCGACAACGGCGAGGTGATCCAGGTCTCCGGTATCGTCACGCGCGTTCAGACACTCGATCCGCAGAGCGGCGACAACGACACCATCGACGGCGGCAATGGCAGCGATACGGTCCTGGGCGGCACCGGCAGTGACCGGATCACCGGTGGGTCTGATACGGGCAATGATATCCTTCTCGGTGACAACGGCGCCGTGGTCGGCAACGACACCACCGACCCGACAAACAGGTACAACATTTTCTCGACCGATCCAAACTCGGGTGGCGCCGACACGGTCCTCGGCGGCCCGGGCAACGAGATCATGGTCGGCGGCTCGCAAGGCGACAGCCTCGCCGGCAACAGCGGCAATGACGTGATCGTTGGCGATAATGTCTACATCACTCGCGACTCATCCGGCACCGTCCTGCGCATTGCCACCGCCTTCGAAGACATCGGCGGCAACGACACCATCACAACCGGCACGGGCGCCGATACCGCCATCGGCGGCGTCGGCGACGACAGCATCACCGGCGGCAGCGACACCTCCGGCGATATCCTGATGGGCGACAACGGCGTGGTCGTCGGCAACGACGGCAGCGCCCAGGCCAACGATATCTTTTCCACCGCTCCCACCTTTGGCGGCAGCGACACCGTCAACGGCGGACCGGGCAACGATACCGTTATCGGCGGCTCCGGAGGCAGCGATCTGTTCACGTCCATGCCTGTCGGCGGCGATCTGCTTTTCGGCAACGCCGGCGACGACATCATCATCGGCGACAGCGCCTACATCACGCGCGATGCCAACTACCTGGTGCAGCAAATCACCACCACCTTCACTGGCGCCAACAGCACCACGTTCGCCGACAAGGGCGGCAACGACACCGTCCAGGGCGGCGACGGCAATGATACCATCCTGGGCGGCTTCGGCAGCGACAGCCTCCAGGGCAACGCGGGCAATGACGTTGTGCTCGGGGACAACGGCGAGCTGGACTACGTGATTCAGAACGGCGCCTCCGTGCTCGTCCTGATCACGACCAACAGTCCGACCCTCGGTGCTGACGACAGCATCTCCGGCGGCGCCGGCAACGACAGCATCATGGGCGGCACCGGGAACGATAACATCACCG
>DASZFN010001002.1:0-3241 GCA_035939715.1 Gemmataceae bacterium
GATGGGCATTTCGCCAAAAACAGCCTTTGACGTCGAAAAGCGACCCTTCTACGCCACGGAAGATGGCAAAGGCCGGCCGGTAAAGGCGTTGTTAGCAAAAAAGATGGGATAGCCTCTTTACGCCAGCCAGCGGGCCCCGTACCAGAATCCCTTGTTCTGCGCGAGATTGAAATACTCCGGCGAGGCCAGGATGGAAGTCACGATCTCGTCCGGGTTGCCGCCACTGTTCCAGTAATCGACGTAATTCTGAGCGCCGAAGGGCGGGTTCGGCAACTCGACGCGCGTCGAATCGGGAGGCGTGTTCGGGAAACGGCGCAGATAGGTGAAGAACCAGTTCTTGATGGTGACCTGGTAAAACTCGATCTCGCCGACGGCGGTCTGCGGCAAGGTCACGCGGATGTTCTGCGCGTGTTGCTCCCAGAAGATCGTCTGATTCGCTGCCGGGAGGTGGCCGAAGGCGTCCAGGAAGACCTTGTTGATGAAGGCGTCCAGCGCTGAGCTGCCGGGGAATAGCGCCGCAGCGTGATTGAAATACTCGTCGCTGCCCATGATGGAGACCATCAGGTCCACGCGGCGGGCGCCCGCATCCAGTTGCCGCACCAGGTTGGCAACCTCACCGGAACTCGCCGCCCGTCCCAGGAAGGTTTGGTACCAGCTCTGCACGAGCAGGCCGCGGGCCTCGTCGGACTTGACGATCGCTCCCGCGATGGCGTAGGGAGCCGCGCCCGCCTCCAACTGGCTGAGCAAGTTAGCCGTATCCGCCGGAGCAGGGGCGCGGAACAGGACGTCCTGGTATAGCGCCCGCACCCACGAGCCCTCACGCTGCGTGTTCACGTAATCGCCATTGCCTGCCAGCAGCAGCGTCAGCGCCTGTTCTTCCGTGCGCCGGCCATGGCGCAGATCCCAGCCGATGGCTTCCAGTTGATCGGCGCTCGGAGCGGCGGCGCCGCCCGGCGTGTAAGCCGCGTACCACTGGCGCGCGAGGTCCTGCGTGATTTCCTTGGAAGCCAGAAAGGCGATGGCCACCTGGCTGCGGACGTATCTGCCGGTGTTCAGGCCGTTGACCCAACCTTGTTCTTCGCCGTTCTGCGGGTTGCGGCCGAGTACTTTGTTATAGAGGTAGACAACCCAGCTCTGATTGGTGCCGCCGGAGAGATTGAACGCTTCCTGGGAACCGGCGAAATTCGCTTGCGCGTTGGCATAGCTCTGCCCGCCCGCCAGGTACGCTTCCCAGCTGGCGATGTCGCTGCCGGTCGGCGTTCGGTTGAGATACTTCTGGTACCAGCTCGTGATCTGAATTTGGCGAGCCTCATTGCTGCTAACAATGGCGGAGATCGGGCCCACCAGCGACCCGGCATGGTTGAAGTTTGCTTCCCAGGTCGTAAAGTCGGTGCTCGACGGCGACCGCCCGAGTACATTTCGATACAGGCTGCTGATGAGCGGGTCCGAGAATGTGTTCGTGCGCAGGACTGCATCGCCTGTGGCGTCGCCGCGATACTGGGGCCAGGGCACGGCATTGGCGGATTCCGTACCGAGGTCATAGAACTCGAGGAAACTTGGGGAGAGGAGCGTGCTGCCGCTGACGCCGTGGCCGATCACGGCCATCTGCCAGGTGCTGTCCCCCTTGAGATGGCCAACCACGGCCGATTCAAAGTGCGGGAAGCCGTCGGCGGTGAAATCAAGCGGCGTGCCGTTGTTGCCTGAAAAGGCGGCTATGCCATTCGGATTGGGATAGATCACGTCCGGGATGCCGTCGTTATTGGTATCGGCGAGGATGGGCGAACTCGCCAGCGGCTGAGCGCTTGCTTGTACTTGCCAGATTTGCTGCCCCTGGCCGTTGATGGCGTGAATAAAGCCTTGGCGGTCGCCGATCACGACATCCAGATGGCCGTTGTTCAGAAGATCCCCGACGGCAGGAGAGGCGAAGGTCTGGGCATCCAGCTGAGGATTCGCGGTGGTGACAAAAGGCCAGCCAGGCAGATCATTTCCTTGCGGATCGAGTGCGTACACCAGGTTGCCGGGAAAACCATTGCCGTTCGCCGGGAAATTCTCTCCGGTGCCGACAATCACGTCCAGGTAGCCGGTATTATTGAGGTCGGCCAGCACCGGAGACGACCAGATAACCTGGTTGGTGCGCTTCATCCATTCGCGCTTTCCGTCCCAGGTCAGCGCGGTGATGTGGCCCCCGTTCCAGTACGGGGACGGCGGCTGCGGCGCCTGGCTGGAGTCGCCGCCGATGACGACGTCCAGATGGCCGTCGCGGTTCAGGTCGCCGACGGCGATGCCGGTGACGATGGTGTCGTCGTTGTTGTAGCGCCACATGACGCTGCCGTTGGCGTGAAAGGCGGTGACCTCCTGGTTGATGGAGGCGACGATGATCTCGGGACTGCCGTCGCCATCCAGGTCGGCCGCGGCCAGGGCGCCGAAAATACTCTGCGGGAAATTGCCGCTGCTGGTCGCGCCCCAGGGTGCGCTAACCTGCTGCGGCCAGCCGGGCAGAATCTGCTGTGATGCCGCGTCCCAACCAAAGACGAAGCCGTTGCGCCCGCCGATGAAGACACCCGTATGCCCATTGCCCAGGGAAACGACGACCGGCGTCGCTTGCAACGGCGTCGTGAACTGGCCGGTGGAATAAACGCGGTTCTGGACGAACGCGCGGGTCGCGGCGTTGTACTGGTAACCGTAGAGGTTTCCGTCGCCGCCGGTGACGAGGGCTTCCGGACCGCTTCCCAAATTGGCGATGACGGGCGAGGCACTATAAGAACCACCGCCCTGGATGTACTGCCAGTCGCTGTTGGCGCCGGGCAAGGTGATGGTGTTGCCGATTTGCGTGAAGGGGGTCGGGTTGCAGCGCTCTTCCAGGGTTTCCAGGAAGAGTTGGGATTTCTTCTTGCGGTGTGCGGACATAAGTCTCACTTCAGTACAAAGCTGAGGAACGGGACAAAGAGCGCCAGCAGGGCGGCTGCGTTCCGGATAGCCGCCGGCGATGCGCACTCACGAGGAAGCGTTTGGGGAATATTCGCGAGGTGCTGGTCGACAACGCAAGGCCTTCCGTGTCTGCCGGAATTATAGTCCTCATTTAGGGTGTTGCAAGCCAGCGGTGCGGCGCATTGTTTCCCCAAATTGCCAAAGCGCTCTTGCTCGGACGGCAGCAATAAGAAAAATACCGTACGCGCCGGCCCTGTTCGCGCCAATACCTTGGAGCGGCCGGAAAAAATGGGGACTGGCTCGGCACGATGCT
>DASZFN010001003.1:0-1938 GCA_035939715.1 Gemmataceae bacterium
TCCCCTGGCGGGTCGCGGCTAAACGAATTGCGCAGAAGGGGCCAGTCTTGTAGGGCGGATTGGCAATCCGTCCTACAGTCATTTCAGCCCGGCGAGGAACGCCAACAAATCGGCGACTTGCTCTGCGGTCAAGTCACGCAACAGGAGTTCCGGCATAAGGGAGGTCCGCTGCGGCACGAGCGTCGCGAGTTTGTTGGCGGGAATGCGAATCTCCTTGTCGCCGACGTTCTTCAGGACGACCTCATCGTCTCCCTTTTTGGCAAGCAGTCCCGTATGGACCTGGCCGTCCTTGGTCTCCGCCAGGTAGGTGACGTACTTGGGATCAATGCTCTTGGATGGCTCCAGGATGCTTTCCAGGATCTGCGCCCGGCTATATTTCTTGCCGATGTCGGAAAGATCGGGACCCAAGGTGCTGCCGGTGCCGGCTATACGATGGCAGTTGATACATTGCGTGCCGGCGGTCTTGAAGAACAGTTCTTTTCCTCGTGCGGCGTCACCCTTGAGGCTTAGAATCTGCTCGGGCTTGATGACATTGCCCAGGCGTTTGACGCGCTGATCCTCCGGCACAAAGCGCTCGAAGAGGTCCCGTATTTGCGGCTCCGGGCGCACCATGGCAGCGGCAATAACCTCGCGGCAAATCGGCTCGGGAAGGCGGCGCTCAGCGATAGCCTGAGCCAGGAGCAAGGATGAACTCGTCGAGGAAAGGAGCTTGCCCAGCGCCGCAGCGCGCTCTTCGGCGCGGACCTTGGCCTCGGCAGCCGCTTTGATGCGCAACTGCACCTCGGCCTTCTGCGTGTCCTCCGGGATCACGGTCTTGCGGCGCGCGGCCCGGGCGATGGCTTCGGCTGCCGCCTTGATCTCTGCTGCCCGGTCCTCGTGCATGGGCGTGGAGACGGACGCGTCCTCCAGCGTGCGCAGTCTCTCCAGAAGCGTGCGCTCTTCCTTGCGGGGAGGAATCTGCCGAATCCAGTCATGAATCAAGCGCGTGCCGTCTTCATCGATGATTTCCGAGCCGATATGGGGCATGCGGCCGCGGCCCAATTTGGACAGGCGGTAAAAGAGCACCGAGCGATACGGATCGCCCGGCGAAATGATGTGCGCGCCGGCAATTTCAAACGTGCCCTGCACAGGGCGAACCTCAAGGGTTTTGGTTTGATCGAGCGGCACCTCAAAGCGCAGCTCAAGGTCTGCGGTTCCGCCTGCGCCGAACTGGTGGCAGTGGGCGCAATTTACCTGCAGGTACGAGCGGGCGCGGGCGTCGAGATCCGCTTTTGCGTCATAGGGATTGCGAAGTTGATAATGCGCTTTCGGCTGGACGCCTTTTTCGCGCGCTTCTTCCGGAGTGGGCGGGCTAATAAGGCCAAGATGTTTGAAGGTCCGCAGCTGGTTGTCGACGACGCCGCCATAGTCGTGGTCGCGATCAAGCTGCGGCAGCGTAAAGGCGAGCGCATAGCCCGCCCACGGGTTGTGGCAGGTGATGCACTCGGCCCGGCTCGGATAGTGCCAGTTTTGCTTGCGGCTGCCGCCTGGAGCATGGCTGTCCGCGACGCTAAGAAGGCGTTCCTTGCCGGCGGCCGGGACAAGGGTGGCGTCGGTTTGCTCGTCATTCCATTCGTAGCTGTAACCGTGCCAGATGGTGCCGTCGAAGTGCAGGATCTGCGTTTCCAGCCGCCGCCGGCTCTGCGGATTGCCGCGCTCCATTTCCAGGAACAGGGTCTTGGCCAGGACGCCGTCCTTGGGGAAGAAGACCTGACCGCTGTAGAAACCGCCGGGGATCGGCACCGGACTGTCGTAGACGCGGACGGTGGTTTGACTGGGAAGGGCCACGAAACGCTCTGCCTTCGCGAGATCCGCCCAGGCTTCGGCATTGATGGAAAACGGCACCACGCCTGGCGACGGAATGTCCTCTTTCACAGACGCCCAGAGTCCCGTCTCGGT
>DASZFN010001004.1:0-2620 GCA_035939715.1 Gemmataceae bacterium
TCCGGATGCCGCAGGATGAATTTCCACTGGGGTAAGTTAGGCCATGCCAGCAGGCGCCGCGAGCGGCTCCCTATACCTGGTTGATGCCCACTCGCTGATATTCCAGGTCTTCCACGCCATCCCGGAGATGAGCAGCCCGGCTGGTCTGCCGACCAATGCGCTGTTCGGCTTCACGCGGGACATGCTCTTTCTGCGCACCGAGAAGAAACCCGACTACCTGGTTTGCGTTTTCGACATGCCGGGAAAGACGTTCCGGGACGCCATTTATCCCGACTACAAGGCGCACCGCACGCCGCCGCCGAACGACCTGATGCTGCAGATTCCGCTCATCTACCAGATGCTGGAGGCGATGCGTATTCCCGTGCTCGGCAAGGAAGGCTTCGAGGCGGACGACCTCATCGCCACCGTCTCGCGCATCGGCTCGGAGCGCGGCCATGAAGTCTTTTTGTGCACTAACGACAAGGACTGCCGACAGTTGATCGACGACCGGGTCAAGCTCTATAACCTGCGCAAACATGCCATCTTCGACCGGGCCACGCTGTTTGAAGATTGGGGCATCACACCGGAACAGGTGGTGGACCTGCAGGCGCTGGTGGGCGACTCCGTGGACAATGTGCCCGGCGTGCCCGGCATCGGCCTCAAGACCGCCGCCCGGCTGCTTCAGGAGTTTGGCTCGCTCGACAATCTCATGAAGTGCCTGGACCAGGTGGGCGGCTGCAAAGGGCTTCGCGGCGCCAAATCGATTGAGGAGAAATTGCGGGCGGCAGCCGACAAGATCGAGATTAGCCGCAGCCTGGTCCGGCTGGACACGAAGGTCGATGTGGCCATGACGTGGGATGCCTGGCGGCTGCAAGACTGGGATGCTCCCCGGTTGCTGCGTCTGTTCATGGACTGGGGATTCCGTGGCTTCGCGGACACCGTGCGGCGGCTGGCGCCCGAGAGCACAGTGCCGGAGCCAGCCGTTGAGGATCAGGAACCGGACGCCGGGGATCAGGTCTTAGAGGAAAGTCTTGACGAAGCGTCGGCGGTGCAGGGCGAGCTGTTCCCGTTTGGAGAGAACGCTCCGGCCGCGGGCGAGGAAAAGACCACGACCAATGGCGACGTCCCCAAGAGAAAGTCCAACGCCGTTTATCACCTGGTGAATACGCCAGAGAAATTTCAGGATTTCCTGAAAGAGCTGCGTCAGCAAAAGCGCTTCGCGCTCGACCTCGAAACCACGCACCTGAGTCCGATTCAATCCAGCATCGTCGGGATGGCGTTTTCGTGGAAAGCAAATGAGGGCTGGTATCTGGCCCTGCGCGGCCCCGAAAACGAAACGACCCTCGATGCCGACGAAACCTTACGCGAGCTGGCGGAGATCCTCGAAGACGCCGACGTCGCCAAGGTCAATCAGAACATCAAGTTCGACCTGCTGGCACTGCGGCACAACGGCATCGCCCTGGCGGGCGTGGCCGGCGACTCGATGGTTGCCGACTACCTGCTGCACGCCGGCGAACGCAGCCATAACCTGGCCGATCTCGCCCTGCGCTATCTCAATCAGCGGGTGACTCCGATCAGCGATTTGATCGGCAAAGGCAAGGCGCAGCTCGCTATCGATCAAGTGCCCACGACTAGGGTGGCGGAGTATTCCGGCGAGGATGCCGACATTGCCTGGCAGCTCCATGAACTGCTCGAGCCGAAGGTCCGCGCGGAGAAGCTCGACCGCCTGTACCATGAGCTGGAAGTGCCGCTCATTGAGGTGCTCGCGGAGCTCGAGTATAACGGCATCCGGCTCGATGTGCCGCGGCTGCGGCGCATGAGCGAGGAGATGGCGGGCCAGCTTGCCAGAATTGAACAGGACATCCACGAGCTGGCCGGGCACGCCTTCAACATCGCCTCGCCCAAGCAGCTCCGCAAGGTGCTCTTTGACGAGCAGAAACTGCCGGCTTTCCGGCGCACGGGCATCTCCGGCGAGGCCAGCACGGACCAGGATACTTTGGAACGGCTTGCAATCCAGGGGCACCCGCTGCCGAAGAAGATTCTGGAGCATCGCCAGATCGCCAAGCTGAAAGGCACCTATGTCGATGCCCTGCCGGACCTGATTAACCCGCACACGGGCCGCGTGCATGCCTCCTTTAACCAGACCGTGGCGGCCACCGGCCGGCTGTCGTCGAGCGATCCGAACCTGCAGAACATCCCCGTGCGCCGGGAGCTGGGCCGGCAGATTCGCCAGGCCTTTCTGCCCGCCGAGGACTGGCTGCTCCTGACGGCCGACTATTCGCAGGTTGAACTGCGGCTCCTGGCCCACCTGTGCGGCGATGAGACATTGCGACAGACGTTTGCGGAGGACGGCGATATTCATGCCTCCGTGGCGGCGCAGATCTTCGGCGTCGGCGAGCAGGACGTGACGGAGGACATGCGCCGGGCGGCCAAAACGGTGAACTTCGGCGTGATCTACGGCATCAGCCCCTGGGGTCTGGCGGCGCGCCTGGGAATGCCCAAGGAGGAGGCCGCCCGCTTTATCGACGCCTATTTCGCCCGCTATCCGAAGGTGCTGGATTACCAGCGCCGGCTGCTGGAAGGCTGCCGCCGCAACCGCTGCGTGAGCACGATCCTGGGCCGCCGCCGGGAGATCACCGGC
>DASZFN010001005.1:0-8996 GCA_035939715.1 Gemmataceae bacterium
CTCAGCGGCAACGGCAAGCTGCAGGAAGCCCTGGTGGTCGATAAACTTTTCGTCAACGGCAACGGCGGCGCCCAGCTTAGCGCGGCAGGCACCGCGGCGGTCGCCTACACACCGGACCAGATCCGCACGGCCTACGGCATCAACAACCTGTCCCTGGACGGCACGGGGCAAACCATCGCCATCGTCAGCGCCTACGATGATCCCAGCATCTACCAGGCGTTGGACCAGTTCGATACGCAGTTCGGCAGCACGGCTGCGGGGTTGAGCCTGTTCCAGCAGTACGGCCCGGCGTGGTCGTTCCTGACCGTCGTCAACCAGAACGGCCAGAGCACAGGGCTGCCGCCCACCGACCCGGCCGGCCCCGGCAGCGCGAACTGGGAGACGGAGGCCGCACTCGATGTGGAGTGGGCACACGCCACGGCCCCGGGCGCTCAAATCGTCCTCGTGGAAGCCAATAGCCAGTCCCTGGGCGACTTGATGGCGGGCGCGGGCACGGCCGCCGGCCTGCCGGGCGTCTCCGTTGTCTCCATGAGTTGGGGCTATGTCGAGGGCCAGTCGGTCTTCGCGGGCGATGAAGCGCTTTACGATAGCGTGTTCACGGCTCCGGGAGTGACGTTCGTGGCCAGCTCGGGCGACTACGCGGCGGCTGTTCCCGAATACCCGGCCCTGTCGCCGAATGTCCTTGCGGTCGGCGGTACAACGCTGACTCTGAACGCGGATAGCTCTTATAACAGCGAAACGGGCTGGGGCTATTACTCCAACGCACTGGGCGAGGAAATCGGCAGCGGCGGCGGCATCAGCCTCTATGAGCCGGAACCAGCGTACCAGCAGAATGTGCAAGCGACGGGCAACCGGACGACCCCGGACGTCTCCTTCGTCGGCGACCCGGCCACCGGCGCCTGGATCGCCGATCCCTACAACCTGCCCGACAGTAACTCATTTGAGGTCGTCGGCGGCACCAGCCTGTCGGCGCCGAACTGGGCCGGCCTGATCGCCCTGGTCAACCAGGGACGCCAGGCCGCGGGCAAGACGCCGCTCGGCAGCTCCGGTCCTGGGGCAACACAGCAAGCCCTCTACGGCCTCTCTCAAACCGACTATCATGCGATCACCAGCGGCAACAACGGCTACGCAGCCGGCGCCGGCTACAACCTGGTGACCGGCCTGGGAACGCCCGTGGCAAATCTCCTGGTGCCCGATCTAATCGCCGGTACCTCGTCGGGACCCGCGGTGGCAGCGATCCAAAGTTCCGGACTTGTCTACAGCGGCGGGAGCGCCGCGGGCGGCACGAGCGTGATCTCCGTGTTGACGGCGATCAAAGCCTCACCCCAAGGGCCCGACCTGGCAGGGAGCCCGTTGCCCATCACCGCACCAGCCGCGCATCCTGGTTCCCCTCTGCTACCGGGAAGCGAGGCGCTTGTGTTAGCCGCAGCGCGCAACCCCGTTCAAGGACTCGTCAGTTTCCAGACCGCTTTCGCGCAAACCACAGCGTCCGCGCTATCGGCTGCGTCGGAGCCGACTCAGTCCTTCGCCGCCGCCCGGCCAGGCGCTGTGCCCCTCGCGGAGACGGCCCCTGATTGGTTCACGACGTCAGCCCGCGCGAACGACAAGCTGCCGGACGCGGCCGATGATGGCGGCCTGTGGCTGAAGGCGTTCGACCTGGATTGGATGGCAGATACGCCCAACGGGGCGAGCCAAAGCGAGGGCGCGGATTCCCTTGTCGAAGCGGTGGCTGCCGCCGTCCTGGAATGGGTAGGGGCCAACACCGCGAGCTCGAATTAACCTATTGCAGTAGCGGCGGGTGCCGCAGCGGGTCCGGCTGTTACTACGCGGAAACTGCAGGATTTCCCGTTGGGGAGAATTTGTCACCCGACACCTAGTTTTGCCGTTAATACCGACATTGGGTTTGCCGCAACTGCTGTACACGTTAACATGGGAAGCAGCTGTTTGATCTTGACTGAATCATGGAGGATTCCCTCATGCCTGCTCCCATTCCAGTTCCTGTGCGGCAAGCCAAGCACCTGGCATCGACCGGCCACGATGCGAAGGTGCTGATACCGCCAACCGGGTGCACGGTGGCGGTGTTACTTCTGGCGGTGTTATTTTACACCGAGAGTTCCACGGCCCGTGCATCATGGCGGACGCCCAAGATGGCCTCACTGGGGCCATCTTGGCGTCTAAACGTGAAGAACCTATCCCGAGGAAGTTGCAGCAGTGGTTCAGGCGGCGGATTAGATCGAGGGCATGCCTGGTTCGCCAAAGGCGGCACCGAATGCCCGGCCTGAAACGCGCGGATAATCTTGCTACCAACCATGTTGTTGGCGCAGCCAGTTGATCTGGCCGGTGTGGTGTCTGGCGTGCCAGGCATACTGGGAGAGCGCGTCCTGCAAGATGACGGTGTTGCCGGTTTCGGGATGCAGGAAGCCCCGGGCGAATTGCTCTGCCGACATCGAGCGCAGCAGCACGACCCAGCGCCGGTGCAAACCTTCCAGCAGGGCCAAGGGGGCCTGGATGTCGCCCGCGCGCGAGTCCGGCAGCGCGGTCCAGTCGCCCTCGTTGTAGCCCTTGATGGTCGGCTGGTCCTCCGTCAGAGTCCACTTGAAGCGGATGTAGATGTGGACGTGGCTGTCCGCCAAATGGTGCACGATCTGCCGAATCGTCCAGTTCCGGTAGCGAGTGTCGAGTTGCTCCTCTGACAGGCCGGCCACGGCCCGGCGCAGGGCTGCGGGGGCGCCTTCCAGCTCGGCGATCAGTTCGGCGCGGCGGCCGGGCGCCGGGTTGGGCTCCGGCTGGTAGGGGCCGGCCGGGTACTGGGGTGCGGTCATAAGGTCCTCGGGTTTGAGACTACGGTTGTTTCGCAAGAACGACGGCCTTGCTGACAACCCCGGCGCGGGGGAGGTTCGCACTCTCAATCAGCATGCAAGGATTTCCGCACTATTGTAACCCGAAGCGCCAGCGAGGGGGCCTCGCTGGCGCATCGGGTTGGTGTGCCGGAGAATTGGGCATGCTGACTTAGCGGGTGCTGTTTGTGTACCGCTCGAGCCGTTCAACCCGGAGCCAGCGGCGACGGCGGAGCTGGCAGCGTCCGGCCGTCGCCGCTGGCTCCGGGTTAAACAACCAGCCTTGCAATTACGGGTATGACGCTGACTTAGTTTTAGTTGCCGCGCGGGCTTGTGGCCGGGTTCGCCATTTGCTGGGGAACGAACATGAGCAGACCCATGCCTTCCGGGCGCGGCTGCACTTCCGCGGGCAGCGACCAGGCCTGCACGCCCCGGCCGGGCAGCGTGCGGACAAGGTTGCAGGCCCAGGCCCGGCCCGCCGTTACGGCATCGCCGGTCAGCTCGATCATGGGGATGGCGGCTTCGATCTGCCAGCAGTCGCGCTCGCTATGCAACGCCACAAACCAGCGCGGATTCCAGGAGCGGTCGCCCCAGCAATCCTCGCAGACGCAGCCGCGTTGATCAACTTCCAGCCGGAAGTAGGTGGCGTAATCGCGATCCAGATCGAGGAGCAGGCTGACGTGATCGAACGGCCGCAGGTCGGCGTCGCGCGGCCGCGCTTTCACCGGCTGCACATAGCGGTCGGCCGGGTGACGGCAGCGCAGAGCCACATAAAGGAAGTCCTTGTCATAAGCCAGCCAGGCTTCCGTGGGATAGTCCTTGACCGTGTCGCCGACCGCGTTCTTTAGCGCCACGGCCTTGAGTCCTTGCCAGCAGGCGTCCTTGAAATCGCCGTCGAGGAACGGCCGCGCGCCCGCTTGCCGGCAAAAGATCACCGGCTTGGGGGGCAGGCCGTTGCGGTCGAGCAGCCATAGCTCCGAGCCGGCTGCGTCGCGCCACGGGCCGTCGGGGTGCTCGCGGTAGAACTGGTTATACCACTCCCGCGCCTTGTCGAACTCGCCAAGCTGGCGATGTGCCGACTGCATGCAGAATTGAACCGACGGCTCGCTGGCGTAGAGAGGGCCAAAGGCGGCAAAGCGTTTGCCGATGTCCAGGCTGCCCTGGTACCACTCCCGCGTTTCCTTTTCTTTGCTGAGCATCGTGAGCTGGTTGGTGCGGGTTACGTCCTCGCGATTGGTATTGAGGTTGGTCCACCCGACCATTCGCGGGGGCCGCGGTGTGTTTGTGCGGACCGCTTCCTCGCCATTCACTTTCAGGATAGGGGGAGTTGCCATGCCGGGTTCGGCCTGCACGTGCTCCTGGCTGGCGGCGATCTGGGTCTGCGAAAACATCCAGAATTGCCCCAGCTCCTGCCGTCGCCGGGCCTCGCTGCTGCTGTTGTGGCGAATCAACCAGCGATAGGCGTCGGCCGAAAGCGGGTGCAAGGGATAACGATCCACCATGAGCAGAAACAATTCCCGAGCCAGCGTCCACTGGCCGACGCGCACGAACTGGTTGGCGACGGCAAAGGCCGCCGGCGCCGCCTGATCGTCCGGCATGTTGGCGAGCATCGGGCCGACCTGGGCCAGCATGCGGTTGGGATCGCTCAGCTCGGTTGGCGGTAACTCGGCCAGGGCTTGCAGGTTTCTGCGCGTGCGGATCGCCTTTTCCACTTCCTGAGCCAGGCCGGTCGTGGGCGGCAGCTTGCGCCGGGCGACGCCTCCGGGCATCAACTCCACGCCCCTCATGAGTTCGGGCTGATTCGCGGCCCCAGGGATGCGGCTGTCCAGCAGGTGAAAGAAGCGCACCGTGGGCAGAGCGATGGGCATGTCCGCCAGCAGGCCCGTCGCAGGCGCGGCGAAATCGCGCACGGTGGCTTCCAGGCGGTGGCTGATTTGCGTCAGGTCGGCTTTGACCTGAGCGTCCTGGGCGGAGTCCCAGCGGTGGTAAAGCTTCTTTACTTCCCATTGCTCCAGGCCGAGCAGAGTCAGTTGTTCCGGAAACACCTTGGGATCGCGGGCGCCGGCGAAGGCGGCGTGCAGCGCCTCGCAGACCAGGGCGTCTGCCGGCCAGCCCGACACTTCGGCATCCGGATGATCCGTGACCACCACATCCGGCCTCCAGATGCGAATGGCCAGGACGAGCTGCCGGAGCATCTCCTCAGCAGCGCGGTCGGCGTGCAGGGGATTCCAAGCCTGTACCAACTCCTTCTTATCCGCGCGCGCCAGGTGCTGGGGCATAGGGAACTGCCACAGCATCTCGCCGGCCGCGCCGCCGGCCAGGCGCATGGCTGCCGGCAGGCGCATACTTTCGGCCGCGCGGTTGGGCGATGCCGAGGCCGGGTCCGAGGAAACCACCCGCAGGCCCGCTGCCAGGTAGCCGTCGTCGCCGCCGATAATGGCGACGGCGTCCACGGGCAGGCAATTGGGCCGGGCGTGCACGAAGAGAATGGCAGCGCGCTCGCCACCCCGATGCTGCACGCGCCAGGTCTTGCCGCCGTCCGTGGTGCCCAGGATGGAGCCGAGTTCGCCGACGGCCCAGCCGTGCCGCTCATTGGTGAAGAAGACGCTGTTGAGCGGCAAGATCTGGCCTGTTTTCACGACTTCCCAGGACCGGCCCTGGTCATGGCTGTGCAACATGGCGGAACCGGGCCGGCCGACAATCCAGATGTCGTCGCCCAGGCAATGAACGCCGTGAAAGTCCCAAGATGCCTTCACCTCGGTGGGAAGATTAGGGTTGGCGTAACCCCAGGTGCGGCCGGCGCTGGCGCTGCTGGTGAGCAGGAGAGCCCCCTGGCCGACGGCCACCGCTCGTTTACCGACCACTTGCAGATCGCGAATGGCGCGGCCGCCCAGGATATCTTCCATGTCGGCTTTGCCGAACTCGCCGTTGCGCAGCAGACCAAGCCGGGTCCAGGCGCCGGCGAGAGCGCCGTCCTGGGCAGTCTGGAAATCCGCGGCCAGCCACGTCGTACAACGCGGGCCGGGAACAGGCTGCCAGGTGCGGCCGCCATCCAGGGTGCGAAAGATGCCCGTCGGGAACTGATCGCTGCTGTCGCCGGCCAGAAACCCTGTTTTAGCATCGACAAAGCGCACGCGATTCAAGCCGGGAAAGACATTGGTAGCCAGGCGTTGCCATTTCAAGCCGCCGTCGCGCGTGAACAGCAACACGCCAACGCTGGCCTGGCCGTGCGGCAATTCCTCGCGCCCGGCGATCCAGCCGACATAGGGACTGAGGAAATGGACCGAACGGAGGGAAGCGCGCGTGCCCGTCGGTTGCCGCTCCCAGTTCTGGCCGCTGTCGATGCTGTGCCACACCACCCCGTCATCGCCGACCGCCCAGCCTTCGTTCTCATCGACAAACTGAACGGCATGCAGGGCCGCGTCGTCAAAATTCCGCAAGTCGGCTGCGTCGGCCGTAAGGCTGATAACAAGCGCTACCACGAGCGCTGCAGTAAAGAGTCGCATGGCTATTCCCTCTTTGTTCCTGATCTGTAGTTCGGATCAAAGGCGCGATGCTGGCGTGCTTCGGACCATGGACTATGGACCGCGGACGTTGTTAATCGAACAGCTTGTAGCGCATGATGCAATAGAGCGCGTTGATGGCGTCTTTGAGACCAATTTTCTTGCCTTCCTCGTAAGTACGGCCGGCGTAGCTGATGGGAATCTCATAGATGCGCCAGGGAGGATGGCGTTTTTTGGCAATCTTGGCCGTGATTTCGGGCTCAAAGCCGAAGCGGTTGGAGCGGAGCTTGATGCCGGCCAGCACCTCACGGCGGAAGACCTTGTAGCAGGTCTCCATGTCGGTGAGGTTCAGGTTGGTGAACATGTTCGACAGCATGGTCAGGAACCGGTTGGCCACGTAGTGCCAGAAGTAGAGCACGCGATGGCTTTCGCCGATGAAGCGCGAGCCGTAGACAACGTCGGCGCGATTCTCCAGGATCGGTTGAATCAGGCGCGGATATTCCGCGGGGTCATACTCAAGGTCAGCGTCCTGCACGAGCACGACGTCGCCGCGCGCCTGCCGAAAGCCCTCGCGCAACGCCGCTCCTTTGCCCTGGTTGACCGGCTGGTAGAAGACCCGGATGTCCGCATGGGACTCGAATTCGCGAAGACTGTCGCGCGTGCCGTCGGTGCTGCAGTCATCGACAACCACGACCTCCTTGGGAATAGGCACGGCCAGCACGCGGCGCAGCAATTCACCGATCCACTGGCATTCGTTGTAAACCGGGATGACCACGGAGAGCTTGAAGCCTTCCGGAATGGGATAGATGCCAAGTTGGCGGCACGTGCCTTCTCCGAGAAGGCGCTGCAGCATCGACACGCGCTCCGCCGGCGATGCCGCCAGGCGCGCGATGGTGTGCTCCAGATCCTCTTCATGTCCGTCGTGCACTGGCGAGATTTTCCGGGACCAGGTGATGAGGCACTTTCTTGGATCGCCTCAACCGCATAATGGCCGCCGAATTATTGAAGGAAGGATAACGGGGGTCAAGGTGAATTCCTTGAAGGTCATTGGTCGTTAGTCATTGGTCATTCGCGAATGACCAATGACTAATGACAATGCCTTCTCCAAACTACCACTTGCCGCGCCCCGTTAACCGCTCATGAAGCCTGCCCTTGACACCTGTGCTTACCGAGCATACCTTCTCGCGACACGTCCGCTCGGGAAGAGGCGAGGCCCACGGACGGCCTCAGGCTGAAGGGAGTCGGCATGGGTGCGACTTACGGAACGGGTGTCCCGCTGTGCGATTTACAAGCTCAATTCCAGGAACTGCAGGGGCAAATTGAAGAAGCGGTCAGCCGCGTGCTTGCCAGCGGGCAAGTAATCCTGGGCCCGGAGGTTGCCGGCCTGGAAGATGAAGTGGCGCGCTACTGCGGCACCGGCCATGCCGTGGGCTGTGCCTCCGGCACCGACGCCTTGTTGCTCGCCCTTCAGGCCCTGGATGTTGGCCCAGGCGACGAAGTCATCCTGCCGCCCTTTACGTTCTTCGCTTCCGCGGGAGCCGTGTGCCGCTTGGGCGCCCGGCCGGTATTCGCGGACATTGATGAAGGCGCCTGCAACCTGGACCCGCTGCAGGTGGAAAACAAAATCACCGAGCACACGCGCGCGATCATGGTGGTGCACCTCTTCGGCCAGTGCGCGGATATGGAGCCGCTGTGGCATATCGCGGAGCGCCACAATTTGCCGATTGTCGAGGACGCCGCCCAGGCATTCGGCGCGGATTACCAAGGCAAACGAGCCGGCACGTTGGGCGCGATCGGCTGCTTCAGTTTCTATCCGAGCAAAATCCTGGCGGCCTACGGCGACGCCGGCATGGCGGTCACCAACGACCCGGAATGGGCCGCACGCATGGCGGCCCTCCGCGTGCATGGCATGGAGGTGAAGTATCACCACAAATACATGGGCTGGAACGCCCGGCTGGACGCCTTGCAAGCCGCCCTGCTGCGCGTGAAATTGGCCTATGTGGAGAGCTGGATCGAAGCACGCCAGGCAGCAGCGCGGCGCTACGATCTCTTAATTGACGAGCATCATCTCGGACATTTCTTGCAGCGGCCGGTGGTCCGTCCCAATCGCCGGCACGTGTTCAATCAATACGTCATCCGCGTAGCGCATAACCAGCGCGATCAACTCATGCGGCATTTGAAAAACGACCACATCGGCTGCGAGATTTACTATCCGCTGCCGCTGCATCGCCAGGAATGTCTGACTTATCTCGGCTACCAGGCCGGCGACTTCCCTGCCAGCGAAGAAGCTTGCCGCAGTGTGCTGGCCTTACCCATGTACCCGGAATTGCAGGAAGAACAGCAGCAACGCGTGATTCAGAGCTGCGCGGCCTTCCTGAGGCAGCGCGGCCGAATGGCGGCCTAGACCCCCAGCGTATGACGCAACGCAGCCTCTACGGCCGCCATATCCGGCAATGTTCCTACGACCGAGTGAATTGCCTTCTCAAGCACAGTGGCCAGATTGTCGGTCATAAGGACCGAGTCGGCCGCCAATCCCGATGGCGTGCCGGTGGGAAAAAGGCGTGGTACGGGAACTCTGCTTGGATGACCTAGGCGATTCAAGTTTGTAGTGATCATCGCCAGAACAACTTGGCTAATCCCGCTATTCAGGCTGTCA
>DASZFN010001006.1:0-8618 GCA_035939715.1 Gemmataceae bacterium
TGGGAGTTGTCTGGAAAGCGTGCTGCGGCATACGCGGCGGCGCAAGCAGCGGCATCCTGAGGCGTAGCCAACGCGCCGCGGTTCTGCCATAATAGGTGCGGGGAGAAGCCCACATCTCGCTTGTCGAAGCGAAGCAGGTAGAGCCATGCCGGACGCCGCCAGGCGCGACAATTCATTCCAAAAAGGCGGCGCCCCGACGCAGCTTGCCATTCCGGCCGCTTCCCGGCCACGCTGGAACGCCACCTCGGTCGCCATCCAACCTAACTTCTGTCCGGAATGCGGCCTGATGGTTGCGGAGCGTTCGCTGCCGGAACATCTCATCACGGTCCATGATTACCTGACGCTTTCCGGGACACTGCTGCCGCGCTCGGTGGCGCTGACCTGCTTGTGGGACCGTGTGCTCCTCACCGGCGACCCCCAAGCCCACGAGCGGCTGTGCCTGCTCCTGGGAAATCAGCCGGACGCCAGGGGACGCATCCCCTATGTCGCCGCGCTCGAGGCCGAATTGCTGCGCTGGCTCTTCGGCGGATCGTCGAAAAAGAAGCGGGAAATTGAGCGCCTGGTGCGCAACCTGCGCAAAAGCCAGGCCGCGCGCGTGTATTACTGGGACTTGCTGACCGTACCGGAAGCGCGGCTGCGCCACCTGGGTCGGGAGCTGCTCCTCCCCGAAGTCGGCCAGGCCCTGGCAGACGACCAGGTCACGGCCGCCGAGGTGCGGCGCTGGCTGGATAAGCTCTGCCCGATGGAGGACGTCTGGGACAAGCTTCGCATCTGTCAGCGCTTGCCGCATTTCGGCGCAGCGGTCGCTCCGGTCAAGGAGTGCTTGCGGCAACTGCAGGAAGAACGGCCGGTGGCCTGCCCGAATTGCGGCTTGGCGGTGCCGCAATCACAAATTGAAACGCACCTGCGCAAGGTCCACCGGGTTTATCAGTTCCAGGGCGTCGCCCGCTCACTTCCGGAAACCATCGATGCGGTCATGGCCGCCTTGTGCAGTGAGCGGCCGAATCCGGAGGACTGGGAAACGCTCGAAGCGTTGGCCTACGATGAGTTCGGCGCCGACGCGGAAACCTTCCTGGCCTCCAGGCTGGCCGGGTCATTGAAGACCATGGATGCCAGGAGCCGGCGGGACACGGTGACGGCGCTGGGCGAGATCGTAGCCGGCAGCGAAGCCGGCACGCATCTGTGCGAGCATCTGGCAGGCGTTCCCGGGCGCTGTGTGAGGCAGCTGGTGCTCACCACCGTGACGCGTTTGCCGCAACCCTTGCCCATGTCCCTGGTCCGCGCGATCCGGCCACTGCTGATCCGCAAGCGCGCGCCCGCGCGAATGCAAATTGCCGCCGCCGCCGCCCTGGTGACGACCCTTGGCATGGAAGGCCGCAATCTGGAGAAGCTTCTCGGCACGCTGATCGCGCGTTGCCACAAGGTACGCGCCCTGGAGCGCCTGCACCGCCTCGAAGAAGAGTGCGGTACGCTGGATGCGATCACGGATCTGTGCACGAGCATCGAAAACCAGATCCGGCTCTCCTGTCCGCGTTGTGGTGTCGAGCTACTGCGCCCGGAGATGGCCCGGCACCTGTGGGAAGAACATAGCTTGCTGCTCGACGGCCGCACGGCCAAAAAGCCGTGGCAAGTGGTCAAGGACCGCATCAAGGAATACCGCCGCCGCGGCGATGCCGAGCTGCTCACGCAGTGCCGGGCCCTGGGCCAGCAACTCGATCCGGACAACGGCTTGCAGCGCGTGCATCGCCTGGTGCTGGCCTACCACGTGGACGACCTCGAGGCACGGCAGGTGTTGCTGGCGGGCGCAAGGCAACGTAACGCCTCGTTATGCCCGCACTGTTACGCCCTGGTGGGGATGCCCGACGAAACGCTGCCGCGGCCGCTCAATCAGTCGCGCGGCCGGCTGTCTCTGGCCGGCTACTGCGTCGAGGTCAGGGAAGCCGGACTGTCGCCGCGCTTGTGGATAGAAGATCCGCGCGAGGTCATCTATCGCGGCCGCGAACCGAACCGCTGGCTGTCGCCTCGCGGCGCCACGCTGCTGGTCGCCGGTCCGCTGGTGTTGGCGGCGCTGGCCCTGGCCCTGGGATTGCCTTATTTCGAGATATCGCCGCGCTTGCCGGTCGCGAGTGCGCTGCTGCTGGCCCTGTTAGCCAGCGTGGTCGTGCAGTTACGTATGTGGAGCAGCCCGCGGCCGCTGCACCGCGCCATCGACTATGCCTGGACCTGGCTGGTGCCGCGTCTGCATGCGGGAGACTTTTCCATCGAGGATTCGACCTTCGTGGCGGGGCTGGCCATGATCAGCATGAAGCATGGCGCCGCGGGCGCCCGCGCCGGGGCGCTCGAGCGGATTCTCCGCCTGACCGAGAACGCGGCCGCCGGCAGTGCCGCGCCCATTTCCCATCTGGCCATGCTCAAACGGCTGGAAATTGCGGACCGGGCTGCCGCCGGGCACGATCCGGTCCTCGAGGTCGCGGCGGCGCTGGCGCGTTGTTTTGAAGGCAAACAACCAGTGATCTTCGTCCAGCAGTTGCTGGCCGACTGGGAAGCCGTTTGGTGGTCGCCGGCGAATCTGACCCGCCTGCGGATTCTGCTCTGCGACCGTGCTTTCGAGGAAGGCCTGGAAGTCACGGACCTCCTTGCCGCCGGCCGTGCCGCGCCGGCGCTGGGGAATGTATTGCAAACCGAAAACCCGAATGCCCTGGCACAGCTTCGCCTGCTCTGGTCCTTACGGCCGAGCCAGCCGTGGAACCGCTGGAGCAACGCCGTCATGGTCTTCAGCCTTGCCAAAGATGCCAACGTCGGCAGCAGCTTGCTGGAGAAATATCCCGACCTGCTGCTTATCGATCATGCGACGCCGGCGGTTGACCTGTGCGGACGAGGCCTGATTTTCCAGGAGAATCTGTTCACGCAGCCGCCGCGGCGCGTGGAAATGAAAGCACGCAAGGAGGTGAATCATGTTCACTATGAAGTCATCTTGAATGATTACCATTTCCCCTGGTTGAGCGATCCGACCGATCTCGTGCATCGCCTGGAACAATGGTTCCGCTTTTTCTTCCATGACTTCGTGCCCCTGGTGCACGGCGTTTTTTCCTGGCGAAGCCCCACCGGCACCCGGCCGCTACGCTCGCGGCAGGCGGTACCCTGCACGGACTGCTATCACATGGTCGTGCCGATCGCCGGCGAAGTAGGCGTGTTGGTTGATTCGCTGAAAAAACCGAGGAATTGATTATTTAAGCATGTCAAGAAGCGTCTGCAGGGCGGCCTGACGCTGCGGGTCGGCGGCGGGGTCATCGAGCGGCAGGGCGCCGTTGTCGGAACCGGGGCGCAGACTCTGGAGCTGCCACCACTGCTGCAGCCGCTGGGCTAACTCGGCCGAGACCAGGAATGCCAACCGCGGCTCCGGACGCACGCCCCAGTCATCCGTCGGTTTGCTGTCCGCAAAGCGATTGAGGTTTTTGCCGCTCGGCCGGGCCAGAATGCCCGTCGTCAATTTCAGTTCCATGTTAGGGACCGGCACAGTCAGGGACAGCCCTGCGACTTCGCCGGCCAGGCTGTACTTGCGCTGGACACTGGCCTTGCCGCGCGTCCGTTCACCGGCGACAAGCGCCCGGCGGTTGTCTTGCAGGACCGCGGCCACCAACTCGGCGCCGCCGGTCGTCTCGCCGTTGACAAGCACGACCACAGGGAAATTCGTGAAGCTGCCCACGACGTGCTGAATGCGGCGATCGGGTTCGTCGCCGCGCGACTGAACGCGGGCATTGCGGACATGATGGTCAAGGAACAGGTCCGCGGCGCCGAGCAGGCTGCAGGGAGTCGGCTGCATGAAGTGGGTGAGGTTGTATTCGCCCAGGAAAAGGTCGGCAACGTCGCGGGAGTCGTCCAGGAAACCGCCGGGGCACCAGCGCAGATCAAGCAGCAGCCCGCGCATGCCCCCCTCGCGTAGTTGCAGCAACGCCTTGGCTAACTCTTCGGCGACGCCCTGGTTCAGGGCGGCAATGCGGATCTGGGCGATCTTGTTGCCGCGGTCCAGCATGAAGTCCCAGGAATTATCGGGCTTGCGGATGACGCCGAGTACCATTTCGGGATAAAAAGCCTCGGCTTTGAGAGACACCTTCATGACGGTGCGCGAATCCGCTGCACCAGTCCGAAGCGTCGGCGAGGACCCCGCCGGCGCTTCGGGCTGGTGCATGCCCGACATGGTGACGGCGGGCCGGGCGATCTGCAATTGCACGGCATCGAACCGGGAAAGCGCCTGCGGCGTGGCGGCTCCCATGTTGGCTTCCTGCTCGCGCTGACCGGTCCAACCCGTGGGCGGCGTACCGGGTGGGTTGATGCGCGTGATTTCGTCTCCCGGGCGCAGCCCTGCTTTTTGAGCCGGACCGCCGGCAACCACCGTCTTGATTACCAGGGGACCCGCGCCCGACGTATCGAGCAGCTCCAGGCCAAAGCCTTGAATGGGATCGCGCGGATTGGCGCTCTGGGCCTCGGCGCTGGTGACCGCCGTGGAGTAGGGATCGAGCCTGGCTGTCATGGCCTGCAGGCTGACCAGGATCGCGCCGCTGCCGCGCAGCGGCGGCGGATTGCCCACGCGCTGGCGAGCGTTGGCGAACAACTTGCGGAATTCATATTCCGATGCAGCCTTGCGCACTTCCGCAGGCAGCCCCGCGGGAATCGGCAAGCCGGCCGCTTCATACAGGCCTTTCAAGGCCGCCGTCGCCAGTTCGGCGCGGGGGACTTCGCGGACATATTGCTCGGCAATGAACTGGGTTAGTTCGGCGAGTTGCGTCGCGTAGTTTTGCGCCTCACGCCGGCTCAGCGGTGGACCGGCGTCCTTTTCCTCCCGGCTCGGATTGGCGTAAACCGCTGCCAGGGCGCTGAGGATGATGCAGAGAGACAACAGGGGCCGGCGCATGGGAATCTTCCCGTGATGGATCTCTCAAACCCAACCACCCCATTCTACAGCATCGCATGCGATTCCGCGATCTAACGCCGTTGCCAACCCCCCTGTGCTCGCTTCGGCCGGGCGGAAGAAAAAAGACTGTCATACGGCCAGGTCCCGCATCACCTGCCAGCGGATCGAAGGGTCAGAATCAAGCAGCCACCCCATGACCGATCTCTTTGGATTCGGGGTTTGTGGTTTGAGCGGATTGGTCGCCATCTATTGATTTGCTACGGGTTACAAGCTGGGGAACTAGGATTCGAACCTAGACAAGCAGATCCAGAGTCTGCTGTGCTACCGTTACACCATTCCCCAAGGTTCAGCTTTTCAAGAACTTACGTTGCCACGCCAGAGGCTGCCTAGCTGGTTACCACCGGGTTAGCACGTCCCGAATATCGGTGCTCGCAAGAGCGATTTTACCTTGCGGCCAACGAGCAGACAAGGTGGGACCGGCCGCGGCCGGGACGAGATTGCACATGGGCGATTCACAGCGGGTCGCGCAGGTTCTGGAGTGCGCACCACAGAATCATGCGATTCCGAGGAACATGCCAACGCCAACGGGAACAAGAAGCGCCGCCTTGCGCCCAATTGGCGCGCCAGTGACCTTCGCAATCGCCATCCCCGCGAAGGCACAGGCAATGCTGAACGCAACGGTCCCAAGCACCCAACCCGCGTCTGAGGTCGCGACAAAAAAACAGGAAATGGCACCGAGCCAAGCGCCAGCCGCCCCCGCCAATACGCAGGGAATGTAGTCAAGGGCTTTCATATAGCCGACAACCTCCCCGGCTTACGGCACCTGTCCAAAAGCATTCAACAAACCGCGGTTCGGCCAAGCACGATGCCCTCTTTCTTTCTGCGGTAGCCGTGGTCCCGACGCCTTCCGCTTCGCCCGCCGGCCACTGCGGCCATCACCCCGGTAACCGACGCCGCCGGTGCGACTAGCTTTCGCGCCCAGACGAGAAATCCGGTAGTGG
This sequence comes from Gemmataceae bacterium, assembly GCA_035939715.1. Taxonomy (GTDB): domain Bacteria; phylum Planctomycetota; class Planctomycetia; order Gemmatales; family Gemmataceae; genus DASZFN01. The sequence continues at coordinate 5,914 of DASZFN010001006.1, forward strand.
GCTAACTTTGTGTTGATCGTCTAGTCCTGCGAAGTCCGCGAAACCCCAGAAATCATGCCAAGGATAGCTCCGATAGCGCCGACAACTAGCATGACGAGAATTCGCGTAGACCATCCCAGTACCTGGAAGTTACGGCCATAGAGGTAAAACGTTATTCCCAGCCCGATGGTAGCGCCGCCAAGCCCGCCAAGTAAGGCCCCTACCCAGCGCGATCGCTGCTTACTCGGCATCATGGGCCTCCTTTTACGATCCCTCTTGCACAAACCGAATGCTGTTGCGGTCGGGGTCCTTCACATACATCTCACGGTTGCCCCAGGTCTGATCAACCGGCCCGGTATCAATCGGGACCTCCTTCGCGACCAGCTCAGCATGCAGCGCATCCACGTCCTCGACCGCCAGGTAGACGGCGCCTCCCGCCACGCCGTCGCCGGAAAACGAAGAAACGTGCAGCCACACGCCATCGCGCGCCAGGCCCATGTAGCACGGGTCCGGTCTTGTCTCGTCAAGGCGGTAAGCGAACTGCCGGCGGAAGCCCAGGCAGTTGCCATAAAACTCCTCAGCCGCAACTGAGCTGCTGACGTGAAGGACCGGGATGGCAAACTTGAGCATGGCACACCTCTCTTTATCCGTCAGTTGCTTTCTGCAGGCCGCGGCACGCTTGAAAGGCGCACTCGGTCAGTCTATGATTACGCGAGTCATGGGTGATCCCTTTTTTGTCAAGGAGGACAGTCATGCGCCGGCACATCGTAATCGTTGACCACTGCCAGACTGGCCGCGGGACAATCATTTTTGAGAACATCGCCGAGAGCTTGCCCGACGAGGCGGCATGCGCTATTTCTTTGGCCGCAATGGCAAGCTGCATTTTCGCTTCACCTACACGTGCAAGCCGCACGACTTCGTCTCGTACGAGGCAGCTGTCGCGATTGCGAATGCCATCTCCAGAAGAGAAGGAGCCGGCCAGGCCGGGGAATATCGCTGGCGCGTTACCTGGACAACCACCGACATTCTTTGCAATCAGAATTGAGCGCCAGGCATTTGACCAAAGCACGATCATAACCTAGGCTTTGAGCAGGCGATTCCTTTCTTGTTCATCCCCGCACCCGGCTCTCAAAGGCGCGGGGAAATTTTCTGTTGCGAGCCGCATGGTTCAAGTCCATGGTATTTGTTCCCGTCTAGCAAGAAGGGCGGCACATCATGTCAATGGCGAAAAGTGTGGCAGAGGTTGAACCCAAGGAACTGGTCTGGCTGAGCGTCGTGGATGAAGACGGTCGCATCTGGCGTTACAGCAGACGCGGCATCACGACCCAGGATGTTCCGGCCCACGTCGAGGGACGCTACTTCGGACGCAGCACTACCATTCGTGTCGTCCTGGTCAGAGGACAGGACGGCCGACCCGTCCTTCGCCAGGATGGGCCGGGATTGCCAAAGCGCATTGTCGTGAACTACTCCCCGCCGGCGTCCAAGGACGCCCCGAAGGCCCTGGCCACCTGCCCGCAAGGTAAGATCGAATACGAATGGGAATGCGACACGCCCGCCGCCCGTTCGTGACCGTTGCCGATCATGTCAATCCCCGCTGAAGATTTCACGCCAAAAGAACTGATCGGCAAACGCGTCGCCTTCAAGGACGGTGCCGACCATGCTTCTTGCTGGCACTTCCAGGTCGGCGTCAAGACCGGGGTCGTCTTGAAGATCGGCCAAACCCTCGCCGAGAAGGCGGCACTCATGGGCCCGGAGTTCTCTGTGCCCGAGGACTTGCTGGAAGATGAGGAACCACCGCGGCTTTGGGTGAAGGTTGATCCGACCGAGGCCTTGCCGCGCGGCTGCGAGACGGCAGTCGAGATCCGTTGCTTGCAAGTCCTCGAAAAGTAGCAGCCATCGAAAAGCCGCCCGCCCTCTTTTACGTCGCCTGAATTCCCGGCAACACCTACAAACTTTATTGCTTCACAAACAGAAAGCAGCGAAAACTATTCGCCTCTGCTTGCCGTAGTCTAGTTAAAGAGGCTATGCTGAAGCTCCCATCGCAAAAAAGGATAGCTGTTTCGCGACAACAAACCGTCCACGGATGGAAAAACGCTTCTGAACCCAGGGCAGCTTTCTATCCGATAGTTCGTATGGCACCCGGCGAGCGGAGTGCAGAATTTCCCGGATGCGCGCAGCTTGCACCGGACGGAGACTAATTCATGGTCGTCCAATTCCCGCAGCAGTTTCTGGCGGAAGAACAGATCGGCGACGTCACGATCGTCAAATTCAACCTGGGGGAGATCGTTGATGAGCGCGCCATTCGCCGCATCTCCCGGCAATTGCTCAACCTGGTAGAGCATTCCCAGAGTCACCGCCTGGTCCTCAATCTGGGCAGCGTGGGCAAACTAAGCGCCACCATGGCGGGCGCGTTCATGGCCCTGCACCGGCTCCTGCGCAGCCAGGGCGGCAAGCTGGTCCTGTGCGGCGTCAATGACGGTCTCCGGGACATTTTCACCATCTTCAAACTGCCGCAAGTCCTGCGCATCTGCAGAGACGAGCAAGAAGCTTTGCAGGCGTTTTGACGCGCATATGCACAGGGTAAAAGAGACGTTAGTTCTTGGTGGTCATTCGCGAAGCGAATGACAAATGACCTAGTGCTCTGTCTCTAGTTTGCCAGTTTGCCAAGTTGGTGGCCACGCGTGGCAAACATGTCTTGCGACGGAATGCCTTGCTGCAATCCAGGT
>DASZFN010001007.1:0-7500 GCA_035939715.1 Gemmataceae bacterium
GGCTGGAAGCAAGGCGCCGATCCCGAGCCGGCCGAGCTGCAAACCAAGCGCGCCAGCTTCAAGGCGGCCCTGGAGGCAGGCGTCACGATTGCCAACGGCAGCGATGTCGGCGTCTTCGCGCATGGCGACGAGGCGCGGGAGCTGGAACTGCTCGTGGAGCACGGCATGACGCCGGTCCAGGCCCTGCGCTCGGCAACTTCCGTGGACGCGAAAGTGCTCCACCTCGACGATAAACTGGGCAGCATCAAGCCGGGCCTGCTGGCCGACCTCATCGCTGTCGAAGGCGACCCGACCCAGGACATCAAGGCGCTGCGCAAGGTTCGATTCGTCATGAAAGGCGGCGTGGTCTACCGCGAGCCGTGAAGCGCGGCTAAAATGGCCGTGCGCGATTCGGCAGCATAACCGGCACCACGGGGCTTGTCCCCGTGGACCGGTGACTGGCAGCCAGATCTGTTGCTTTAGAAGTTATCGCCGCCACGGGGCTCGACCGGCTCGACCCCGTGGAGCGACGACTGTCAGCGGCCGTCAATCGTGGCCCACCGGGACAAGCCCGGCGGAGACGTTACTGCAAGATGGCGCATGCTGATTTAGTTTAGGAACCCGGATATGGAGCTGATCCAGGAATTCCTCAAAGAATACTCGCATTACGGCTATCCGGTGCTGTTTTTCGGCGTGCTCCTGGAGAACGCCGGCATTCCGATCCCTGGCGAGACGGCCGTCCTGGTTGCCGGGTTCCTCTGCAGTCCCGCAGGAGGCAGCCATTTCAACCTGTTCCTCGTCATCCTCATCACGCTGATCGCGGCGGTGATCGGTGATAACGTCGGCTTCTGGCTCGGCGAACGCTGGGCCAGGCCCTGGCTGCAGCAAGGCCGCCGGTTTCTCTTCTTGACGCCAAAAACTTTGAAACTGGCGGAGAGCTATTTTGAGCGTTACGGCCTCTGGACCATTTTCTTTCAGCGTTTCATCACCGGCATCCGCGTGGTCGGCGCGATCGCAGCCGGCACCGCAGGCATGCACTGGCCGCGTTTCGTGCTCGCCAACGCCGCGGGCGCCCTGGCCTGGTCCGTAACCATGAGTCTGCTCGGTTACTTCTTTGGCGAAAGTCTCGATTTGCTGGAGAAATGGCTCGGCCGCACCGGGATCGCCCTCCTGGTTGCGGTGCTCGTGGTCATCGCCGCGGTGGTCATCGTGCGACGCTTTCGGAAAGCCACGCGTAGAATGGAGACAGAGCAATCCAGGTCGGAACCGCCGGCCCAGCCGCCTGCAGCGCCGTCCGAAGGCGCGCCGCCGGCGTCGAGCCGTTGACGGTCACATAGAATCTAATGTCGGGATATTTTTGTAAGGAGCGCGTCGCATGACGGAGAAGGTGGTCATTATTGGTTCAGGTCCCGCGGGTTGGACGGCAGCAATCTATGCGGCACGGGCCAACCTGCAGCCGCTGGTCTTTGAGGGCATCGACCCGCTCGGGCAGCTCAACGTCACCACCGAGGTCGAGAATTTCCCCACCTGGCCCTACGTGGATTCTGCCGTGCTCGCGCAGTTCTCCCAATCAGCCCTGCCATCGGAACGCTACGAGCGTTTGGAGCACTACTACAAGGGCAAGTATGCACACCATGGCAAACGCTCTGCATTTGGCCCCGAACAGATGGAATACGTCCGGCAGCAGGCGGCCAATTTCGGCACGCGCATCGTCACCGACGACATTGTCGCCGTTGACTTCAAGCGTTGGCCGTTCGTGCTGCGTTCCCAGGGTGAGCAGACGGTTGAAACACAGGCCGTCATCATTGCGACCGGTGCCCATGCCAATTATCTCGGTCTTCCTTCCGAGGAGCGCTTCAAGAACAACGGCGTTTCCGGTTGCGCCGTCTGCGATGGCGCCTTGCAGCGCTATCGTGATAAGCCGCTGGTCGTCATCGGCGGTGGCGATTCGGCCGTCGAAGAAGCCAGCTATCTCTCCAAGTTCGGCAGCGTCGTCTATCTGGTGCATCGCCGCCGCCAGTTGCGTGCCAGCAAAATCATGCAGGATCGTCTTTTCGCCAATCCCAAGATTGTGCTGCTCGGCGACGCCGTTCTGAAGGAGGTCCTGGGCAACGACAAGGAGGGCGTCACCGGTGTGCGCCTGCATGGCGACGTCGGCGTGCGCGGCAAGGACGGCTCGTTCAGCGATTTCCGCGAGTGGATGAAGTTGCACAAGACCGCGGAGCTGGAATTGAAGGTCAACGGCGTATTCCTGGCCATCGGCCACACGCCCAACACCGACTTCCTCAAAGGCCAGGTGGAGCTGACCGAAGCCGGTTATGTGCGTTGGACGACACCGCAGCGCACCTACACGAGTGTGGAAGGCGTGTTCGCCGCCGGCGACGTCGCCGACGATTATTACCGCCAGGCCGTCACCGCCGCCGCCACCGGCTGCATGGCAGCCCTCGACGCGGAGCGCTGGCTGGCAGCGCGCGGGGAACTGTAGCGGAGAGTAGAAGTTACCAAGAGGTCTTAGCGGAATTCGCGTGAAAAAGGCGAAGATCATGGCAACAGAAACTTCCTTGCCGGCCTTGCTACAGGATGTGCATGCCCTTTCCTGGAGGGACAAACTTCGGCTCCTTCAATTCTTGGCGGTGGAGCTGGCGCGAGAGTAAGGCGCCCCCACGCTGGCCGCTGACACCTCCTATTCGATCTGGACTCCGTACAATGCTTTCGATGCGGCAGCCGTCATGCTCCTCGAACTAGAAAAGGAGCCCGCATCACCATGATGCCGCAGGCTGAAGCTTATCCCTTCGTTACCTTGGAGCCCGCTCTGGGTGCCGCAAGCTTACTTCCGAAAAATAGCTGTTAATCGAGCCCAGCCGAAAGCACCCACAGAGGCTGTCGAATCGCGGAACTGCTTCCTCTCTTCGTATCGCGCAGCGCCGCGTCCCGCGTCGTTGACAAAAGGATGAGACGACTCTAAGAAAACAAGGGGTCAAGTAGAGGGCGTAGCTCAGTCGGTAGAGCAACGGACTTTTAATCCGTAGGTCCCGGGTTCGAGCCCCGGCGCCCTCAATCACTTGCGACGCATGGCCCTCGTTGTCCCACCAATATCCCGCCATAGAGGTGGTTGCAACTGTCCAGGGTCTTCATTGCGAAGCCAAAGCACACGCCAAAGGGAGACACCGATGGCCCGCATCAACGGCGTAGAACCGCACGAAGCCAGCTTATTCACGCGCTTCGTGTACTGGCTGGCGCGCCGCAAGATCGGCAAGATGGCGGGCAAGAATCAGATCGTTGAGCCGCTCAAGATCGCGGCGCATCATCCACGGCTGTTTCGAGGCTACGGCCAGATGGAGATGGCGCAGGACGCCGCCCGAGCTGTGCCCACCCGGTTGAAGGTGCTGGCATCGATCAAGACCGCGACGTTGATCGGCTGCCCGTTCTGAATCGATATCGGCTCTGCCGTGGGCAGAAACCAGGGCCTGACCGAGGAGCAGTTGCTCGTGCTGGCGGACTTCGAATCCACGGACGCCTTCAGCGATCTGGAGAAACTGGTCCTGCGTTACACGTCGGCCATGACGCAGACGCCGGTCGAGGTTGCCGACGAACTCTTCGATGCCCTCAAACAGCACTTCAGTCCGAAACAGCTGGTGGAACTAACTTCGGCCATTGCCTGGGAAAATTACCGCGCACGCTTCGACCACGCCTTCGGCATTGAGTCTGGCGGATTCTCGTCCGGCACGCTTTGTCAGTTACCGTCGGCTGCCAAAACAAGGTAGCCAGAACTGAAAACAAGCTGTCCCGGCAGGACAGCAGACCGGGCTCCTGAGATATCACGCGACCGGTCACCCACCGGCCGATGAGGTCTGCTACGTTGCGCGGTCGAATCCTGTTCGGGGCGGTGGTTGTTCGGCAGCGAAATCTCGCAGAACTGCCAAGTAAAGGCGCAAGCCCGGCGTCAGACGACGTTCTCTCATCAGAAGCCGCCTCACTGCTCTCCTGCCTTGCCTGAGACGTTCGGCCAAGACGGCCGGCTTCACGGAAGATGATCTTCCTCCTTCCGCATGCACCGACACACTTTCCCAATGGAGGCCTTCGCCATGTTCGCCGCTCTGAGTGCGCGCCTGCGTCGCTGGTGGACCGAGTCGAGCCGAGCCAGCAAGTCCGGCCACCGCGTTTCGCTTGGTCTGGAAACGTTGGAAACACGTACGGTGCCGTCGAACATGCCAGCCATCTCCGCGCTGCCGCCCGACAACCAGGTCTTCCTGGCCACCGTTTATCAAGGTGAGCTGCAGCGGCCCATCGACAGCGTCGGCCTCTCGTCCTGGGGCAACCAACTGAACCAGAATGTCGGCCGCGCTCAGGTCGTGGGCGCGATTCTCAACTCGAATGAGTACTTGAGCCGCGAAATCTCAACGGACTTTGACGCGCTTCTTAGCCGGGATCCCGACCCCACCGGTTTGCTGCACTTCATGCAGGCGCTGCAAAACGGCGCCACCCCCCAGGAAGTGCAGGCCAGGATCATGGGCTCCGACGAGTTCTTCGCCCGCGTGAGCGGCGACCTCACCAGCTTCCTGCAGGCCTACGGCGCCACCGCGCAGGTCGGCAGCGTTGCCAGAAGCGAATTGACCGCTTACCGATTCCTGAATGCGGTGTATGGCGAAGTTCTGAACCGCCCGGTCGACGCCAACGGTCTGGCCGGTTGGTTCGCGCTGGCAGGCGACGCCACCGGCCGCACCGAGATCGTCCGAGAGGTAGAGGCCAGTCCCGAAGCCACGCAGCGGGTCGTCGCCACGCTCTACCAGGATACCCTGGGCCGCGCCCCCGACGCAGGCGGCCTGACGTACTGGGCCGGCCAGTTGCAACAGGGCGTTTCGGAATCCGCGGTTCTGGCAGCCGTGCTCGGTTCTGATGAATTCTTCAGTCGCATGCAATCCTATACCAGGCAGAGCAACACCTCCGATCCGAACATCGCGGCGGCAACGTTCATCAGCGAGGCCCAATTGTTCAAGTCGCGTCCCGCGCTGGTGCCGGCCGCGCCGCCCGTCGTGGTGGTCGCTCCGGGGGGCGATAATTCCGGGTTCGATACTCCGCCGGCCGATAATACGGGGGGCGATGTTTTGGGGGCAGATAACTCGGGCGGCAGTACCGCGATCCCTGACAATTCGGTCACCCCTACCCCGGTCAGCGACCCGTCCTCCGATGACTCGTCGTCCGATAACTCGACAACCGCCTCAACCGACACTCCCTCGACCGATTGCTCGTGCGATAGCGGCACGCCGGTTACAACGGGATCCAGCTCCGACACCGGGTCTGCGGATAGCTCGTCCGATCCCAGCAGTGGCTTCTGAACGCTGCCAAGACGGCCAACAGGAGGGCAAGATCGCCGCCAACATGGCCAATGGAAAACACAGCCCGCCCAGAATGCCGCCCTGGCTGTCGGGGATGGCGTAGAGGCAGTGGGTCGCCCCCATTGCTCTTAGTTGCGTGCCCTCGATGGTAGTCTCGCCGCCACCGTCCATCGCCACGCGGAACGGCGGTTCGTGCCCGCCCCAGTATTGATGCTTTAACTCGGCAAACTGTTTGCGCTAGCGGCAGCGACGCCGCGGATACGATGAATGACGGCGTCCAACCGCGCGGGGGCCATGTTATTTCTCCTACAGCAGCATTGTCCATTAAGTAGTGACCGCTCGCAACGATTTGGCTGAATTTTCTATTCGCATGGTTGACATCCCCGAGCGCGATGCGTGAGGTGGCGAAGTGACCGGCCAATTGCAGCAGAGGGAAATGCCGTCATCATGCCGAAGATAAATGCCACACCTATTTCTCCTGGCGGCGCAGGGTTTCCAGCGACAGGCCACCTACTACGCGCATGAGTTCCTGACACATCATCTCTAACTGCTCCACAAGAGGCCGGGCTTCTTCGAGCTCCCCGCGCGCCGCATGGTCTTCGAGGCCAGAAGCCATGCCGCCGGCCACGGAGGAAAACGCCGCCAGCATTCCCGATACCTTGTGGGCGGCCTCACGCAAGCGCGAGGCGTTCTGGTCCCGCAATGCGTCTTGAACTGCCGTCAGATGATTCGGCAGCCGCACCCGAAATGCTCGACAGATCCTCTCCAGGATGACGGCGTCCTCGCCACAGGCAGCCAACAGCACACGCGGGTCGATTAAACCTGGGCCTGGCGGCGCGTCGGGCAAACCGGCATCCACGACACGGTCGATGGTCGCCCACAGGTCGGCGGCGTGGATCGGCTTGGACAGGAAATCGTCCATACCGGCTGCCAGACAGCGCGCGCGATCTTCCTTCCGCGAGCGCGCCGTCAAGGCGATGACGGGCAAATGCCCGCCGGCAGAACGCTCGCGTTCCCGCATCGCCTGAACCACCTGGAAGCCGTCCAGCTCCGGCATGTGCACGTCCAGGAGCAGCAGGTCGAAATCAGAAGTCAGAGGTCGGAGATCAGAGGTCGGAGAGGATAACGCCTGCTTTTCGCTGATCTCTGACTGCGGAGCTCCGACCTCTGACTTCTGGCCTCTGACTCCTGACTCCTGGCTGCCAATGCCGAGAAGGGCCAGCGCCTCTCGGCCGTTGCTGGCAACGCGCACGCGGTGGCCCCGCCGGACAAGCAGTTGCTCCAGAAGCTGCGAGTTAAATTCGTTGTCCTCGGCAACGAGGATGCGCAGAAACCGAGACAGGGAGACAGGGAGAGGAGGGGGCAGGGAGGTGGCAGATGCGCTGCCATTATCTGTGTTTGCCTGTCTGCCAGGCTCCGGGTCTCCTCGTCCGCCGCTCTCCTTGTCGCCGGACCACGCTGTCTCCCGGTCATCCCAGGTCTGGCTCATGACCTGGTGGATCGTCTCTGACAAGTCGTCCTGCTGGACCGGCTTGAGCAGTTGGGCATTGACACGCAGATGGCGCGCCCGGTTCAAATCGCCCGGGCGCTCCCCCGAAGTCAAAAGGATAATGCGCGTGCCGGCCAGCTCGGCTCTCTCCCGAATGAGGGATGCCAGGGTCAGGCCATCGGCGTCGGGCATGCGCGCATCGAGCAGCACCAGGGCGTACGGTCGCCCGTTGACCGTGCCGTGCCAGAGGGCGTTCAGAGCGGCGAGTCCGTCGCCTACGGCGACCGGGTCCATGTGCCAATCCCGCAACCACTCCTCCAGGATGTGACGGTTGGTGTCGTTGTCGTCAACGATAAGCACGCGCAGGCTGTGAAAGGAGATCGCCGGCCGGGAGGCGCTGGACTCCGGTGCGTGCGGCTGGCGGCCGAACTTGGCTGTAAAAGTAAACGTGCTGCCCTGGCCTGCCTGACTGTGCACGCGGATCGTGCCGCCCATCAAAGAGACCAACCGGGCCGCGATGGTAAGGCCCAGCCCGGTGCCGCCGTACCTGCGCGTCGTGGACGTATCTTCCTGCTCGAAGGCCCGGAAGATCTTCGCCTGCTTCTCGGGTGGGATGCCGATGCCGGTGTCGCGCACCTCGAAGCGCAGGCGGACCTCCCCCTCACCCCCCCGGCCCCCCTCTCCCACAAGGGGCGA
>DASZFN010001008.1:0-8793 GCA_035939715.1 Gemmataceae bacterium
CGCAAGCGACGGAAAAGCGCCGGCTGCGCGTGCTTCTTCAAGACCTTTGCCGCTACCTGCCAGAACGCGAGCGCCCGGCAACCCGCCCCGGTCCCAAGCCGCATCTTGTCCGCGATTGTATCTTTTCGATGGCGTACAAAGTGTACTGCGGGCTTAGCTCGCGGCGGTTCTCGACTGACCTCTTGGAAGCGCATGAGGCGGGTTTTGTCACGAAGCCTATTCCCGGTCCCAAGGTTACGGCGTTCTTTGAAGACGCCTACTTCACGCCGATCTTGAACGGGCTGATTAGCTACAGTGCTCTCCCGCTCCGCGCCGTCGAAAGGAAATTCGCTATCGACTCCAGCGGGTTCGGCAGTAGCCGCTACGAAAAATGGTACGACCAGAAGTACGGCGTCACGCGGAACAAGTGCGTCTGGGTGAAAACGCATATCGCGTGCGGCGTGAAAACCAACGTCGTGACCGCCGTCCGCATTCTCGACAAGGACGCAGGGGACTGCCCGCAATTCGTCCCGCTCGTCAAGGAAACGCGGCGCGGATTCGAGATTGACGAAGTGAGCGCCGACAAGGCTTACCTCTCGGTGGAGAACTTCGAGGAAGCCGCGTCGCTCGGCGGACAAGCGTTTATCAACTTCAAAGAAAATAGCACGGGCATGGCGGGCGGACTGTTTGAGAAGGCGTTCCGCTACTTCCAGTTCAATCAGGAAGACTACATGACCCGCTACCACTTGAGATCGAACGTCGAAAGCACGTTCAGCGCCGTCAAGCGGAAATTTGGCGATTCCGTCATCAGCAAGACCGACACGGCGATGGTCAACGAAGTCCTTTGCAAGTTCCTCTGCCACAACTTGACGTGTCTGATTCAGGAGCAAGAGACGCTTGGCATCACCCCGGTTTTCTGGAATGACGAACAGCCGACGGTGAGCGAGAGTCCGGCTGTCCTGCCGATGGTCACGGCGCAATGAATTCGACAGGCGCGCAACGCATTCCCTTGACTTGCAACGCATTCGTTGCGATTTAGGGGATTGCGTTGCAAAGCCCTGTGTGTGCGCTAGCGCAATGCAATCCATTAAACCATAGTCCGCCAGGACAGCCCCGTGTCTGGCGGGCGGGGTGGCCCGTCGGATGCCAAGATGGTAATCTGGCCATCTTGGCAGGATCAATGCATTAAGCGCGCTCACCGTCAAGAGCATTCCGACCTCTCCCGCAAGAAATTCGGCAACTTTTCATAGACCGCCACAGACCGCCAGGTGATTTGGCGGACAAATTAATGAGAATTCTCCATTGGACAAGTCTCCGGCTTGGGGTCCTGAGCGGACGAGGGGTTCGCCTTGCCTACCGCCGAAGTCGGGCCAAAACCGCTCCCTGCTCGACCGCCGGAATAAGCGTTTGTTATGCGCTTTGTTATGCGCGCCTTCAGGCGTGAGACTGCTCCCGATTTGCGTGCTGTGAATGTAACTGCTTATGGCAACACGATGTATGACAATTCCGTTCGTTTGGAATTTGTTATGCGCGTTGGTATGCTATGCGCCCTATGCGCGCGCATAACAAATTGGACGGCGTCCTTGACCTTGGTAGGGCAGTGGCCGGCGGTGTGACTTTTTGTGGCAAAGTCATTTTGGCAGCCGATGAGCGCGTTAAATGCCTGAGCCGTGGTCCGCCGGCAGGGCCTTGTCCAGGGCTGCCCGCACCTTGTTTGCCAGGTCTTCCGGCCGGTACGGCTTGGCGACGAAGCCGAAGACGCTTTGGCCGTCCTCCAGGGTCAGGTGCTCCGCGGAGTAGCCGCTGGCGAACATGACGCGCACGTGGGGGTCGAGCTCGCGCAGCTTGCGGAAGGCGTCGCGGCCGGATAGCTCGGGCATGGTCAGGTCGAGAATCACCAGGTCGATGCGGTCTTGCTCGCGCTGGTAAAGCTCGACGGCCTGGCGGCCATCCTCGGCCAGGTGGACGCGGTAGCCGTAGCCTTGCAGGATGGTGCGGCCCAGGTTGCGGATCATCGGCTCGTCATCGGCCAGCAGGATCGTCTCGGTGCCGTGCCGCGGCGATTGCGTGACCTGAACGATTGGGCGGGCGTCGCTGCCGGGCAGGAAGCGCGGCAGGTAAATGTCGAAACGCGTGCCCTGGCCGACGGTGCTGACGCAGTCGAGCCAGCCCTGGTGCTGCTTGACGATGCCGAACACCATGGCCAGTCCCAAACCGGTGCCCTTGCCCGGCGCCTTGGTCGTGAAGAAGGGCTCGAAAATGCGCGGCAGGACCTCGGCGGCAATGCCCTCGCCCGTGTCCGCCACGCTCAGCCGCACAAAGTCGCCCGGGCGGGCCTCCAGATGGAGGCGCCCGGCGTTTTCATCCAGCGTCACGTTCTCAGCCTCCAGGGTGAGCGACCCGCCGCGGGGCATGGCATCGCGAGCGTTGAGACACAGGTTCATGAGGACCTGGTTGATCTGGCCCATGTCGGCCTGCACCAGCCACAGGTCGGCAGACTTCTTGACCTGCAAGGCGATGCGCGGGTCGATGCTGCGGCGCAAGAGGATGACGGCTTCGTCGAGGGCATGATTGAGGCTGGCCGGCTCCAGGCGCAGCGTGGTGCGCCGCGAGAAGCCGAGCATCTTGCTGGTCAGCTCGGCGGCGCGGAGGGCGGCGCGCTCGGTGGCGTGCAGCAGCTCGCGGCGGGCGTCGTCGCGGGTCAGGCCAGCTTGCAAGAGCGAGACGTTGCCCAGGATCACGGTGAGCAGGTTGTTGAAGTCGTGGGCGATGCCGCCGGCGAGCTGGCCCACGGCGTCCATCTTCTGGGCCTGGCGAAGCTGGGCTTCCAGGGCGCGCTGCTCGGTGACGTCCCAGAAGATGCCCAGGACGCCGACCGTCTTGCCCTGGGCGTCCTTCACGGGCGTCTTCACGACGCGCAGCGTGCGCGGCTTGCCGCCCAGGACCGTCTCTTCCTCCAGCTCCAGGCGTTTGCCCTCGTCCAGCACGAGGCGGTCGTCCGCCTCGAACTTGTCTGCCAGGCGGCCGGGATGGAAGTCGCGGTCGGTCTTGCCGATGATGTCGGACTCGGCGGCGCCGGCGTACTGGCAGAAGAAGCGGTTGACCGCGACAAAGCGCAGCTCCCGGTCCTTGAGGAAGATGCCCTGTTCCAGGTTCTCGATGAGCGAGCGGTACTTGGCCTCGCTGGCGCGAATGGCTTCCTCGGCGCGCTGCCGCTCGGTGATGTCGCGCGATACGCCCACGATGCCGCTGACCTTGCCGTCCTTGTCGAGGATCGGCACCTTGGTCGAGGACAGCCAGCGTTCGGTGGCATCGTCGCCGGTCTGCCTCTCGACCTTGTCGATGAGCGGCTGGCCGGTTTTCAGGATCTGCTCTTCGTCGGCGAAGAATTCGCCGGCCAGGCCCTGCGGATAGAAGTCAAAGTCGGTCTTGCCGATGGCCTGGCGCGGGTCGTCGATGTCGAGGTTGAGCATCTGGGCGCGGTTGATGCGCGTGAAGCGCGACTGGGCGTCCTTGAAATAGATGAGGTGCGGGATGTTCTCCATGAGGACCTGGAGCAAATCGCGCTCGTGGGCCAGCTCCTCTTCGGCGCGCTTGCGCGGCGTGATGTCACGGGAGAACAGCCAGGTGCGGCCGCTGCGATGGGGCTGCGCGTCGCGGCGGGCGATGCTCTCAAACCAGCGCCAGGCGCCCTGCGCGTCCCGGTAGCGATAGGCCAGCGGCCGGGACGGACCGTTGAATTGCGCCAGCACGCCGGCCAGGTCGTTGGGATGCACCAGATCGAAGACATTGCGGCCGAGCAGATCGTCGAGCGGATAGCCGAGCACGTCGGGGTAGTTGGGGCTGAGGTAGACCAGGCGCGACTGGGCATCGACCTCGCAGATCAGGTCATAGGAATTTTCCACGAGGGCGCGGTAGCGTTGCTCGCTTTCGCGCAGGGCCTCCTCGGAGCGCTTGCGATTGACGAAGGCGCCCAGTTGCACGGCCAGAGCCGCCACCAGCCGGGCCAGTTGTTCGTCCTCCTCGCGGCGCTCGCAGACGAAGAACTCCAGGACGGCGACCACCTCGGACTCCGCCAGGAGCGGAATGGCCAGGCCGCCGACCAGTCCGGCCTTGCGGGCCTCGGCGGCGTTCTGGAAGTTGTCGCTGAGCGCGATGTCGGGCATCCACGTGGAGTGCTTCGAGACCCAGGCCACGCCCGGCAGGCCCACGCCGGGCGGCAGCAGGTTACCCAGGCACTGCATACGAAATTCTTCCAGGCCGCCGGCGCTGCAGTACCAGGCGGGACTGCATTCGAGCACGCCGAGATCGGCCAGCGGCAGCCAGGCCTGGGCAAACACCCAGCCCGTGGCCTGGCAGATCTCGCGCAGGGCCACCGCCAGCGCGGCATGCAGGTCGCTCGTGGCGCTGACGGCCAGAATGATATTTTGCAGCAAGCGCAGTTCATCGGCGGCGCGTTTGCGCTCCGTGATGTCGCTGAGCACGCCGTCAACGCGGCGTTTCGAGCTGTCCGGGAGCGGGCTGGCGCGCATGCTGTCGCGCAGCCAACGTATTCTGCCGTCCGGGCAGATAACCCGATATTCCTCTTCGGCGCCGCTCGACTGGCCGGTGGCGATGCCCGCCAGTGCCGCGCGCAGCCGCGGCTGATCCTCGGCGTGGATCGTGCTCAGCCACTGTTCCTGGCCTTTGAGGTAGAACTCGGGCGGCCGGCCGGTGATTTTTTCGACGACCGGGGAATACATGCGGTATGTCCATTGGCCGCCCGCGTCCAGCTCCGCGCTCCAGAGACAGTCTGAGACCGCGGCCAGGACGGTGCGCAGCTCAGTCTCTGCCTTCTTGAGCTGCAGGTACATGTCGCGCTGCTCGCGCACGTCTCGCGCCGTCACCAGTCCCAGCGTCCGGGGTTCCGCGTGCAGCCGCGTTACGGTCAGGTTGACGGGAACCCAGGCGCCGCCGCGTTGCTGGCGGAGCAGAAAGCCTTCTTGCGAATGGAAGATGCCGGTCTTCTGGTAGGCGTGACGAAGCCGGTTCAAGCCTCCCTGGACTTCCGAGCGAAACAGGTACGTGACCGGCATGCGCAGCAGCTCGGACCGGCTGAAGCCGCTGAGGCGCTGGGCCATGGGATTGACGTCAACGAGTTGCTCGCTGTCTGGGTCGAAAAGGAAAAGCGCGTCGCCGGCCTCTTCGAAGAGAGTCACGGAGAGCTCTGCCGCGCTGTACGAGCCCGTGATGTAATTCGACGTTGCCATCTCTAGGATCCCGCCGCTGACCCGCCTCTGTCGCCTGCGTCAATCTTTGCCTGCCGCCCTGGCAGCCTGTTGAAAAAGGTGTCTGGAACCTTGCGGGTAGCATAAATGTCCGGGCTTTCGCACGCCTTGAAGGTTCCAGACACCTTTTTCAACAGGCTGCTTGCTATTCGCCTTGCAGAGAATGCCGGCCGAGGCTCGTGAGCGCAGCGGCCGTGGTTTTGCCGTCACCGCCCGAAAGCGGCTGGCCGGCAGCCGCGCAAAAGTCGCCGTGAAACTCAGCCACCGAGGCATAGCGCTCGTCGGGGTCGCGCGCCAGGCCGCGGCCGAGCACGGCGTTCAAAGCTTCCGGTAATTGGGGATTACGCCGGCTGGCCGGGACATAGACCCTTCCCGGCAGCTTGCCGGTCAACAGTTCGTGGCTAACCACGGCCAGGGAGAAGACGTCGCTGCGCTGGTCGAGCGGCAAGCCGTGCCGTTGTTCCGGCGAGCAATAGTCCAGCGTCCCCTGCGCCAGTCCGAGCGCGGACAGCGTGCGCGCGTCGACACGCGGCAAGGCCAGTCCGAAGTCCGTGATCTTGATGTCGCCGCTGGCGCTGCAGAGCACGTTTTCCGGCTTCAGATCGAGGTGCAGGATTCCCTGGTCGTGAATAAAACTCAGCGCCTGGGCCATGGCGTACAGCACCGGGGCGGTCTGGGCAAGCGTCCACGCCTGGCCCGGTATCATGGCGGCGCGCAGCGAGGCGCCCGGCACATATTCCATGATCAGGTAGTGCCGGCCGTTTACCTGTCCCGAATCGTAAATCGCCACCACATGCGGATGAACCAGCGAGGCCATGAGTCGCGATTCACGATGAAACGCCGGCGCCGCCGGCCGGCCCTCGGCGGTGGGGTTGAGCCACTTGATCGCCACTTGCCGCTGATGCTCGATCTGGAGAGCCCGATAAATCTGTCCCATGCCGCCTTCGCCGATCTTTTCATGGATCGCGTAGCCCGGAATCTCCCAGGTCACGGGAGGCAACACTGCGGCAGGCATTGCCACGGTTTCCGGTCTCCGTCAAAGGCGAGGTCAAGAGAAGCAAGTCCAAACTGGGGGCTTGGGTGAATTAATCCAATATAGCTTATGCTTCGGGGGCCGCAATTCGTGCCGTGTAGCAAAAGTGCGCAAAGGCGGCCGGTTGTGCGGATGAAATCTGAAATGCCGATTTGATGAGGCCAGCGCGCTCTATACGCGCGATCAGCTAGAGCGGCCTTGATCAATAATCAGGGCATCGAGAGCATTGAGGTCCAGCGGCTTGACGAGGTGGGCGTTGAACCCGGCTTCCAGAGAACGGCGGACATCGTCTTCCTGACCATAACCGGTGACGGCCACCAGCAAGGCCTTGTCCAGACCCAGTTCCTGGCGCATGCGCCGCGCGGTTTCCAGGCCGCTCTGGCCTGGTAGGCCGATATCCAGCAGCACCACATCGGGGGGATTGCTTCGGGCTGCCTCCAGGGCCGTCGGACCATCGTGCGCGGTGTGAACTTCATGGCCGCTGTTCTTGAGCAGCACAGCCAGGCTTTCGGCGCTGTCCTTGTTGTCATCGACGACCAGAATGCGGCGCGAGCTCTTGTGGCCGCCGGCTTTTGCCTGCTTTGTAAGAGGCAGACCTGTCGCCGGCGCAGCTTTTGGGGACGGCAAACGCACCACAAATTCGCTGCCCCGACGCGGTCCCTCGCTGAACGCCTGCACGCTGCCGCCGTGCAGTTCGACCAGGCTGCGCACCAGGCTCAGGCCAATCCCCAGCCCGCCGGCTGCGTTTTCGGTGGAGTTTTCCCCCTGGATGAAGGGCTCGAATATCAGCGGCAAGAGTTCCGGGGAGATGCCCAGGCCGGTATCGCGCACCTTGATCACGGCCTCGCTTTCCTCTGCCGCCACGCTCACCGAGATTTGGCCGCCTTCGTCTGTGAACTTGGCCGCATTTACAAGCAGGTTGACACCGACCTGTGTCATCCGCGCCGGATCCACGTCAAGCCATAAAGGGTTGTCGGGGAGTGCGACCGTCAATTCATGCATGCGCCCGTCAATGAGCGGCCGGACCGTCTCGACGGCCCGCTCCATGACGACAACCAGATTGACGGTTTCTTTCTGCAGATCGATCTTGCCGCGCGCGACTCGGGAGATGTCGAGCAGGTCATCCACGATACGCGTCAATTGTTGCGCCTGGCGATCGATCACGCCGCGCGCCCATTGCACCTGGGCATCGGCGGCGGCCTGAACACGCAAGATTTCCACGGCGTTCCGGATTGGCGCCAGCGGGTTGCGGAGCTCATGGGCCAGCATGGCTAGAAATTCGTTCTTGCGCCGATCCGCTTCCTGCAAGGCTTTCGCATGCTCTTGCAAGCGCTCCTGAATGCGCCTGTCCTCCTCGGCGCGCTTGTCTTCGACTTCCCGATTGTATTGCTCGCTTCCCTTGACATACATGACAACGCTGGCGGCAATGGCCTCATCCAGCGCCAGGCCGATAGCCAGCACCTCGCGATAGCCGAGCGGCCGGCTCAGGTTTTCTTCCAGAAAATCGAGGATCACCAGGCGCAGAATCTGGTAATCGCGTACGACCTCGGCCAGCGACCAGCCTGTCTGCCAGCGTTGCTCGCCGTGCACCGTGGCAGGCAAGCAATGCTGGCCGTTCTTGGAGGCCTCGGACTCTATCAGGCTATGGCCGAGGGTCCAGAGAAAATCGTGCAGATGATCGATCAGCACGGCATGGTGCACACGCTGGGCGTTTGGCTGCTCCTCGACCGCGCGGCGGCTCCAGCGTTCGATGATCAGGCCGACATGACGTTGGATCAGCTCGCCGACCTCGGTGTAAGGTTCGGATCGGATCACCTCGGGATCGATGGACATCCTGCGCTCCTGCCAGGTAGATGGCACATCGCTCTGCTTGGGTTTGTGGCTGAGCGTTCATTGTACCAAGGCGCCGTTCGATTGTTGCTTTCCATGTTAAAATGGAGGCCATGGCAACGCTCGAAGAGGTATTTGCCCTTGGCTGGAAGCACCAGCAGGCCGGCGATTTTACGCAGGCGGAGCGCTGCTACCGGGACCTGCTACGGACCGATCCGGAAAATGCGCGGACCTGGTTTGTGCTCGGCACGGCCTGCCAGGCGCAGCATAAATCCGCCGAAGCGGAGGCTTGTTTTCGTCAAGCCGTCCGTCTCAAGCCGGGGGAAGCCGATGGTTATCATTACCTGGCAGGCGCCTTGCTGGAGCAAGGCAAGCAAGACGAGGCGGGAACGTACTATCGCCGCTGCCTCGAGCTCAAGCCGCATCATGCCGAGGCCATGACCAATCTCGGCTTCGTGCTTAGCGAACAGGACAAGGTGGCCGAGGCGCAGGCCCTTTATGAGCGCGCGGTCCAGATCAAGCCGCACTATGCGGAGGTGCATCACAATCTCGGCAACGTCCTGCGCGAGCAAAACAAGCTGCCGGAGGCCGTGGCCTGCTACCAGCGGGCCTTGCAGCTCAAACCGGATTATGTGAAGGCGCTCATCAATCTCGGCATCGCGCTGGTGGCGCTCGGCAAACCGG
>DASZFN010001009.1:0-3413 GCA_035939715.1 Gemmataceae bacterium
GATGCCGACAAGCTAACGCAACTCGCCGCCGCCTCCCAAGACCAGTTTTGTCGCGCCCCGCTGGCCGAACCATCCGCCGCGGCCCCGCCGCCTGACCGGCAAGCCGGTCAGGGAACTAAACTGTTACTTTTACGGGAAGAAGTACTTTTACGGGGAAGTAAAAAGGGGACATTCTGGTTTATCTTGCGTGCCGGCCGCACTTTGGCTAGGTTGGAAGCATGCCACGAACCGCGCGAGCTTCGGCAGGCGGAATTTGTTACCACGTCTTGAACCGTGGCAACGCGCGGGGCGATGTATTTCACAAAGACGGCGACTTTGCCGCCTTTGTCAAGCTCATCGAGTTGGCCAACGAGCGGCTGCCAATGCGTGTTTTGGCATACTGCCTGTTGAACAACCATTTTCACCTCGTGATTTGGCCCCAGAAGAACGGCGACCTCAGCCGCTGGATGCAAGGGCTGCTCACCAGCCATGTGCGCCGTTACCACCGCCATTACGATTCCAGCGGCCACGTGTGGCAGGGCCGGTTCAAAGCCTTTCCCGTTCAAGAAGATAAGCACCTGCTCACGGTCTTGCGGTATGTGGAGCGCAACCCGCTGCGCGCCAATTTGGTGCCCCGCGCCGAGCCGTGGCCCTGGTCAAGCTTGGCCTGGCGTGTGTCGGGCGAGCGTCCGGGAACGTTGACGGACTGGCCGATTGCTTGTCCACGCGATTGGCTGGCGCGAGTCAACAAGCCGCAGTCGAAGGCCGAAGAGGATGCCTTGCGGCGCGCCATCGAGCGCGGTCAACCATTTGGGGCGGAAGCCTGGAGCCAACGCATCGCCAAGCGGCTCGGTTTAGAGTCGACGCTTCGACCACGTGGCCGACCGCGAAAAGTAGAAAAGTAGAATGTCCCCTTTTCCACTCCCCTTTTCCACTCCCTTTTCCACTCCAGGTCGTGCGGCGCGACTTTCAACTAGGGGTAACAGTTTAGTTCCCTGACCGGCTTGCCGGTCAAGCGGCGGGGCCGCGGCGGATGGTTCGGCCAGCGGGGCGCGACAAAACTGGTCTTGGGAGGCGGCGGCGAGTTGCG
Organism: Gemmataceae bacterium; assembly: GCA_035939715.1. Classification (GTDB taxonomy): domain Bacteria; phylum Planctomycetota; class Planctomycetia; order Gemmatales; family Gemmataceae; genus DASZFN01. Next base: position 1,070 of record DASZFN010001009.1, read on the forward strand.
TTAGCTTGTCGGCATCCGAGGAAGGGATGCCCGATGAAGTTCTCCTTCTATCCGAATCACCAGTACGCCTGCCCTCAGGTAGGTCATTGTCCGCACCTGGGCGGCGCCTCACTGGGAACGCTCGTGTTGGCCGCCAGCGATCACGATGACCATTTTCGAATGGTTTATGGTCAATTGGATTTCGAGCGTGAGCGAAATACCAAGTTGGTTGCCGAAAACGAACGGCTGGAACGCGAACTGGCCCAAGTGCGGCTGGAGTTGAAGCTGGAGCGCCAACGAAAGTTCACCTGCGGGCGCGACAGGAAGGACGACGCCGAGGAGGAGGTCCCGGCAGATGCTGTTGCGCCAGCCACGAAGCGTGATCAAACCGCAGGCAAACGCGGCGCTCCCCTCGGACACCCCGGTTGGTTTCGCCCCACGCCGACCCAATACCACCAGCTTGTTCTTGTCGATGCTCCTTCGAAATGTCCCCACTGCAACGGTGCCGTTCGGGCCTTTCAGAAGTACGATCCGCACGACCACCTGCAGGAAGATGTGCTCGACAACGTGCGCCAAGTGACGCTCTATCGTCACACGGCCGCGCGCTGCCGCAAATGCCGCCGTTGGGTGCAGCAAGCCGGGCCCGCTGAAATCTTGGGCAGCCGCATCGGGCCGCGGATGCGGGCCTTGGCAATGTATCTGAGAAACGAGATCGGCATCAGCTATCGCAAGGTTCCCCGGGCACTGGCGGAGATATTTGAGTTTTCTTTCGTCCCTGCCTCCTTGATCGCTTTTGAAAAGGCGCTGGCCGAATTGGCGGAGCCGCTGGTCGACGACATCGCCAAGAAGATCGGCAGCAGCGACGGCGCGGTGCACGCCGACGAAACCTATTGGACACTCAACGGCGAACGTGCGTATTACTGGCTGCACGCCACCACCGAATACGTTCATTTTCAGTTTGACTCGTCGCGCAAAGGCGAGGTCTCGCGGGACGTGCTGGGAGAGGATTTCGCGGGGACCTTGGTCACCGATTGCTATTCGGGCTACCACGCGCATCAAGCCAAGGCGAAACAGAAGTGCCTGGCTCACATTGCGCGGAAGGCCCATGAATGGCAACCGCTGACAGCGGAAGGTTCCGCCGAGGATGCCTTTTTCGAGGACGTGAAGCAGTGGGTCAAACGTGGTTGCCAGTTTCATCGCCGGCGGAGGCTCAACGAGTTGTCGCCGAAGGCGCTGACGACCGAAAGCGTATGGCTGCGCGCCGAGCTGTCGCGCCTGGAAGGCTGCCTGCTCGAGCATGAAAAGGCGCTGACTCTCCAAGCGCGGCTTCAACGACACCACGACGAGTGGCTGGTGTTTGTGGACGATCCGCGCGTTCCTCCCACGAACAATCTTGCCGAGCGCAAGCTGCGTCCGTTGGTAATCCTGCGGAAGATCACGTTCGGTCATCGCACCGAGACCGGCGCGCGGCGGATGGCCAAGATCATGACGGTGCAGGAGACCGCCAAAGCGCATGGTCACAAGGCAAGCGACTTCTTCTACTATCTGCAAACACATTCGGCAGCCCGCTCTCTGCGGCGTCTCTACAGCGGGCCGTAACCATCCTGCGGCGGCTGGCGCGGCCAGCGGCTGGTCGATCGCGGCGCCGGCCGAAGCCTACTTCGCAAACAGGCGCCCACATCCGCGGAGACAGCGTCCCTAGATGGCGACTGCCCGCAAGGATGTCGGATCGCACTCCGAATTCGGAGCCGTTCGCTGCTGCGCCTCGATGTCGATTTATGCCATCTGCTGCCATCTGCTGCTCCGTGCCGCGCCGGCAAGCCCCTTGCTCGCGGGCGTCCGGTTGCGTCCCAGAACGGCCGCGCCATTCGCCCCTCCTTGGGCCAGCGTCACGGTCGGGGAACTAAACTGTTACAAATCGTGTCGGAGCGCGCGGGAATCGTCGCGGAGCGCACCAACGTCACATTGCCGTTGGTGCCATAATTGGCCTCGGCCAGCGGCCGACCCAGGGCATCGGGATATTTGGCGACGTAAGTTACGCGAGCTTGCGGCTCGGCGCCGCCGGGATAAGTCAGCGGCCCGGTGCCGGTGGCGTTATGGAACCTCTGGCGGAACGTGGTTTGAATGACGTTACTGGCCGGATCGTACGCGGTTTCCGCTTGTTCGACGATGATCGCGCCGCTGATATCGACAGCATGGGCATAAGTAATGCCGCCCCCGCGCGAGCTACCTTCCGAACTGCTACTCGAAGAGCTGCTGCTACTGCCCGAAGGATAGTAGCCGAAGTAGCTCACCGTTGTGCGGCCCACGCCGTCGATAACCGGCTTGCTGAACGCGCTTGAGCCGGCCGGCAGACTCATGATCA
>DASZFN010001010.1:0-2961 GCA_035939715.1 Gemmataceae bacterium
CAGCTGTTTCCCATCTTGCCGGATGGGTACGTCGCCGTCCCAAGCGTGCACCTGGGAACGGCCTTCGAGATCGATGTGTCGGCGTATGAACAAGACAGGCCAGAGCACGCGGACAAGGCAAAGGCTGGCAACGGCGCTGTCGCCGTCGCCACGTGGGCGCCGGCGGCTCCGACGCTTACGCTGGAAACAGAATTGCCCGATCAGGATGAATATGAAGTGCGCGTCTACGATACGCGTCATGGCCGCCGACTCGTGGCAGCGATCGAACTGGTCAGCCCGGCCAACAAAGATCGCCCCGAGAACCGGCGCGCGTTTGTCGCCAAGGTGGCCGCGTTGCTCCAGCATGACGTCTGTGTGTCGCTCGTCGATGTCGTCAGCATACGCCAATTCAATCTTTATGCCGACCTGCTGGAACTGATCGGCCGGACGGACCTGACCGTGGGTGCGGCGCACGCGTCTCTGTACGCGGCGACGCTCCGCGGACGCAAGCCGATTGGTCGATGTCCGCTGCTTGATACCTGGTTTTATGCGATGAGTCTGGGGCAACCATTGCCGACGCTGCCCATCGGGTTGGATGTCGACCTGGGCGTGTTGCTCGATCTCGAAAAGAGCTACGAAGAAACTTGCCGCGTGTTGCATATCACCTGAACGGCCCGCGGAGACTGTGCGGCAGGCGACGTATTGCCAAGGCGCAAATTCTCCAGCGTGCGTGGAAACCTCGCGAGCAATTTGTCGGCCGCGAGCCGGACCATTGCATGAGCAGGGGTATCCGCATGGAATTACAACTCGCCCTGGCGCAGGCCCTCGATGTTCACAAAGGCGCCGTCCTGACTTTTTGCCAGGACCTGGTTCGCATTGCCAGTGAGAACCCGCCGGGCAATCACTACCGGGAATGCACGGATCGCCTGCACCGGGAACTGGGCCGACTCGGGCTTGACCACCGGGTGCTGGAGGCGCCGGTCTATCAGGACCGCCCCCGTTACAACATCCTCGGCTTCCACGGCGCCGGGCAGCGCACCCTGTACTTCCACGGGCACTACGACGTCGTGCCCGCGCAGAGCCGTGAGCAATTCAACCCCGTGGTGCGGAACGGACGCCTGTACGGCCGCGGCGCAACCGACATGAAGTCAGGGTTAGCGGCCATGATTTACGCCACCTATCTGCTCAAGGAACTGCAGGTGCCCCTGCGGGGGCGTCTCGGCCTGTGTCTGGTGGCCGATGAGGAAACCGGCGGCCGGGGCGGCTCCGCGCATCTCGACCAACTCGGCTTACTGGGGCAGGACGCCGTGGCGATGCTCACGCCCGAACCCACCAGCGGCGTCATTTGGCATGCCAACCGGGGCGCCATCACCCTGCAAGTCACCGTCAAGGGCAGGGCGGCCCATGTCGGGCTCCAGCATCAGGGCGTCAACGCTTTTGAGCGCATGCTGCCAGTGGCGGCGGCATTGCAGGATCTGAAGGCCGAGGTGGAAGAGCGCAAAACCGCCTACCGCATCGTGCCCGCGGCGGCGGCCCACTCGATCCTTATGCTCGGCGGGCGCGTCGAGGGCGGAACGAACTTCAACGTCGTGCCCGATGCCTGTACCTTCACCGTGGAAAGGCGCTTCAATCCCGAAGAGGATCTGCAGTCCGAAAAGGCGCGCCTCTTGGCCCTGTTCGAGAAGGTCCGGCAACAGGGGATTCAACTCGAAATCGACGTCCTGCAAGAAGGACCGTCCTGCGGCATCGCGGCCGACCATCCGGTCGCGCTCGCCCTGGCGGAAACCGCCGAAGCCGTCACCGGTAAGCGTCCGGCCTTTGAAATGTGCCCCGGCTTGCTGGAGACGCGCTGGTACGCCCGAAAAGGGATTCCTGCCTTCGCCTATGGGCCCGGCTTCCTGGAGGTGCGCACGGCCCGAACGAGGTCGTGGACATCGAGCGCATTTATCAACATGCCCTCATCTATGCGCTCACGGCGGTCCGCCTCCTTGCCTGAAGGGGCAAAGCAGAATGCCATAGCCTGGAAACTCTTTCTGGACTTCTTTGTAAACCGCGTCGGCCTTCCGGTAGGCGGGAAGTCGGGAGACGATGAGAGGAAGCGCAATAAGCAGCAAGCCGCACGGCACACGGTGACCGCCCATACGTACCAGCTCAAAAAACCAAGTGCGGCGAAAAGCGCCAATAGGGAAATGCAGCCCAACGGCGCCAGGATATTCATGAACCGATAAGTCCGAAGTTCGAGAGCCGAAAGACGCTCGCGCAAAAAATCCTCATAAAAATCCTCCGGGTATTCAAACTCAAAGAAGCCGGCTCGATCCCGCCGCCAGTTCCAGCGAGCTGCCCATGTGCGGGTGCTTGCGCAGGAAAGAGTCGTCGGTACGAAAGACGTACTCGATCCCTGTGAAGAACAAGCGCCCGCTTGGAATCTGGAATGATTCGCTGGCGCCCAGCTTTTTCCCCAGTGCTTGCAGGCGGTCCGGCAAGCGGTCGCCGACATACACGCCGAGGGCATATGCGCCGTCGGCGTGTGTATCCAGCCAATAGAGACGCCCGGCCTGCGCGAGTTCCTCTAGCTGCGCCAGGGGATCGTCTCTTTGCTTCTGGTCGAAATCGTCAGGTAAAGCCGCGGGATCGAAAATGACCATCCCCGCTGCATCAGTGCCGCCTTCTAGGGTAGATTGCATAGCACGACTCTGGTCACTGAACCTGCTCCCCGCACTGGCCACCCCCCCCGGCTCAAAAAGCGTGGCAAACTGGCAAACTCTTTTTTTTCTTGTCTTAACAAATTACCTGCCATGGTTTTGCGGCGAGAAGCGAGTTTGTCAACCGTGGCAAACTCACCTGGCAAACTGAAACTATGGGAAGGAAGGGGAGGTCGAGCCGCGCGGTGCAGCTGAGTTCGTGGTAAACGTAAAGGGTGTGTGTGTGTCGTAACCTTTTCCGCTTCCACAGAAGGAGTGCACCATGTTTTTTGTCGGCATC
>DASZFN010001011.1:0-6755 GCA_035939715.1 Gemmataceae bacterium
ACACGAACGATTCCTTCGAGCACTGTCTTGCGCGACGCATCCGTCATGGTCCGCACCGTCAATTGCAGCTTGACATCGCCCGGGATGATGTTGTGCTTGGTGCCGCCATGGATCGAGCCGACGGAGACCACGCAGGGATCCGTCGGATTGGTCTCGCGGCTGACGATCGTTTGCAAGTCGATGACAATGCGCGCCGCGAGCACGATGGGATCCACGGTCGTATGCGGCGCCGAACCGTGGCCGCCTCGGCCCTTCACCGTGATATCGACGGAATCGACATTGGCCAGCGCCAGCCCTTCGGTGAAGGTCACCGTGCCGTATTCGCTGCGGGCGTCGCAATGCAGGGCCAGGCAATAGTCCGGCTTGGGAAAGCGCTTGTAAAGGCCGTCCGCCAGCATCAGGCGCGCGCCGGTGCCGATCTCCTCGGCCGGCTGGGCGATGAAGATCAGGGTCCCTTGCCAACGGTCTTTCAAGCTCGCCAGCACTCTGGCAGTTCCGACCCAGCAGGTCATGTGCATGTCATGGCCGCAGGCGTGCATGACGCCGACGTCGTTGCCGTTCTTGTCGCGCGCGCGGACCCTGCTGGAGTAAGGCAGATCGGTTTTCTCCACGACGGGCAGTGCGTCCATGTCTGTGCGCACGAGCACGGTCGGCCCGGCGCCGTTTCGCAAGATCGCGACCAGGCCGTAGCCGCCCACGCGCGGCGTGACCTCAAAGCCCAGCTCTTTTATCTCTTGAGCCAGCCTGGCCGACGTGTTCGCTTCCTGAAGAGAGAGTTCCGGATGCGTGTGCAGATGCTTGTACAGCCCTTCCAGATGCGCGTAGCTGTCGGCGATCCGCTGGTTGATCTCGGCTGTCCAGGCTTTCAGCTTTTCGGAGTCGGTTCCCTGCGGCTGTGCCGAAACGGGGTCGCCTTGAAGAAAGACGCATACGGCCAGGGCCACAAGAAGGATGAAATCGTTTCCGGAGCGACGGAAATATCTGTCGAGCATGGGTTCTTTCCCTTGGAGCATCTTCCGGCCTGCTCGCCGCATCGGCCGGAAGAGTGCCGCGAATTGACTAGAACTCCAATAATGAAAAGCACTTGCGATATCGCAGGAGCGACGGCGAAACCCGCGTTCGCTACGGTCTGCTGGCTGTATCGCTTTTCCCATAACGTACAGAGAAATCCTCTGGTCTGCACAGAAAATTCCCGGAATTTCCTTCTGAAAAATAGGGTGCAGGCGTATAATGCACATGAAGAGGCTGAGCCCCTCTTCGCGGTGGAGCCTTTACGATCCCGCTCAAGCATCTGCCCGCTCGTCCTTTCTCCGGCTGTTTGCGCTTCCGTCTCTCCCGTGAGGAGGCGCGTTCGAGAGCGGAGACCTTGCGGTACGAAAGGGAGAAGTCCACCACCCCTGGCAGCCTGCCAGGGTTTGTTTGCGTTTGTACGGGTCCGGTCAGGCTCGCCGGGCCAGGTTTAATCCCCAAATTACGGAAGGGGGCCAGCATGGCAACCAAGCGTTTGACTTTGCAGCAACGTCGCGACATCTTCCGGGACCTGGTGGCAACCCAGGACCTGGGAACGGGCGTTCGCCGTTCTTATCAGATCGTTACCGAGCGTTTTGAAATCACGGACGCCCAGCTTCGACAGATCGAAGACGAGGGCCTGGAAAAGGAATGGCCGCCTCTCAACGAGGCGATGCAGGAAGTTGGCTAGCTGCTCACCGGGCGGGCCTTCCCGCCTGGATCGAGCCGTCCCTACGGGGCGGCTGACATACGCGACGGAGCAGCCAGTGCAGGACCGCGAGCCCACTGCTCCGGCAACCTTAACTGGCTGCTCCGTTGCTCTTTTTGCTGCTTGACCGAGAAGCATGACGATGAGGGACGCTCCTGAGAAGACGTTTGATCGTTGTCCACGATGCCGAAGGACATTAGCTTCATTTGCAATCTACCATTGCTTCGCGTGCGGGACGGATTTTTGTGCTTGCTGCGATGAGGTTGATTTGCCGCCCTCCGACTTGCTCTGGCTCGCTGCCGCTGCTGCTGAATCAGGCACGATCTGCTGTCCGGTCTGCACAATGGCAATCGAGGAAGAGGACCGGGTCGGCGTGATCTCGCGTAAACGGTAGAACGGTAGGCTGAAATCAGCACAGAGTTAGCCCACTACCAGTTGCCGGCCTCATAGACTTCTCATTTCCTTCTCATTCTTTGAAATCTTCTTGGGTAACGTGGTTGGCGGGATTACACTAATCCCTGACTCAGCCGGCAGGACGCCGCTTCCTGCGTCTTGGAGTTCCACCCAGCCCCATGGATTGGCAAACCTTGGTCCTTTCAGCGAGGGTCTGTCCTGATGTCGCGCGACTATTCCCCCTTTCGCGGACTCGCCACCGGTCTGGCGCTGGCCGTTGGCCTGGGTCTGAGCCTCTGGTCCGTTCCTTCCCGCAGTGCGGCAAGGGGCGACGAGCCACAAGAAATTGCGGAACTGGAAAAACAAATCCAGGCCCTGAACAAGAAGCTTCAGGAGCTGAAGTCCGGGAACCACACGGTGTCGCTGGCGACGCCTGAAGGAACGATCCCGGACGAATGGATCAAGGCGCTGACCTGGCGCTCGATCGGTCCGGCCAACATGGCGGGACGCATCACCGCGCTCTCCGTCTTCGAGGCCGATCCGACCACCTACTGGGTCGCGACGGCATCGGGCGGGCTGGTGAAGACCGTGAACAACGGCATCACCTTCGAGCATCAGTTCGATCATGAGGCCACCGTGTCCATCGGCGATGTTTGTGTGGCCCCTTCCAATCGCAATATCGTCTGGGTCGGCACGGGCGAGAACAACCCGCGCAACTCCGTCTCCTATGGCGACGGGGTTTACAAATCGGCCGACGGCGGCAAGACCTGGAAGAACATGGGGCTCAACAAGACCTTCCAGATCGGCAGCGTCAAGGTTCATCCGAAGAATCCCGACATCGTCTATGTCGGTGCCCTCGGCCGGCTCTACGGACCCAGCGAGGATCGCGGGCTGTACAAGACCACCGACGGCGGCAAGACCTGGGAGAAAATCCTTTACGTCGACGACCAGACTGGCATCATCGACATCCAGATGCACCCGACCGATCCGGAGACCCTACTGGTGGCGACCTGGAACCGGATGCGCGACGAGTTCGACGACTTCCTCGGCGAACCCCCGCCGCCGGACGGCATTTTTGGTTATGACCCGGTTCGCAAATACGGCAAGGGCGGCGGTATTTTCAAGACCACCGACGGCGGCAAGACTTTCACGCGCCTGACCAAGGGGCTGCCTACCGTGGCCCTGGGGCGTATCGGCCTGGATTACTACCGGAAGAATCCCAGCGTCGTCTTCGCTATCCTTGATACCGAGAAAATCGGCACCGGCTTGCCGCCTTTGACCGTCAGCGTTGGCCTTCAAGGCGATGACAACACAGCCGGCCTCAAGCTGGGCACCATTAGCCCGGACGGTCCGGCAGCGAAGGCGGGGCTGAAGTCCGGAGACGTGCTCGTCTCGCTGGACGGCAAGCCGGTTCCTAGCACCAAGGCCCTCGACGAAGTTCTCCGCCCGCATCGCCCGGGCGACAAGGTCAAGGCCGTTTACCAGCGTGGCGAAGACAAGAAGGATACCGAGATCACTCTGGCAGCACGGCCGGGGCAGGGAGGCGGTCGTCAAGGACGCGGTGGCCGTGGCGGACAAGCGGCCGGCGGCCAGGCGGCACGCGGCGGCCAGGGCGGCGGCGCTCAAGCCGCTGGCGGTCAGGGCGGCCGAGGCGGGCCTGGCGGCGCCGGTTTCCTTAATCCCGGTTTCATGGGCGAAGATGCCGAAGGCGGTGTCATCGTCACCGACATCAACGAGCAGGGCCAGGCAGGCAAAGCAGGCCTGAAAGTCGATGATCTGGTGACGGCTATCGACGGCAAACCGATTGACCGCTTCTTCCAGACCGTTGCCGGACTCGCCCAAACACACCAGGCGGGCGACACCGTCAAGCTGTCCGTCACGCGCGGCACGGAGAAGCTGGAGATCAGCGTTCCTCTGGTCGCGGCCGGCGGTTTCGGGCGTGGCGGCGGGGCAGGCCGTCTACCTCCGGGCCACACACCGCGGCCGTACGGCAGCCAGCTTGGCGGCCAGCGCGAAAACGTCCAGGACCAGCAAGGACCCGACGCTAACCAGACGGGCGGCGTCTACAAATCCACCGACGGCGGCGACACCTGGACCCGTGTCAACAGCCTCAATCCGCGGCCCATGTACTTCTCCCAGGTCCGCGTCGATCCGCTGGATGAGAAGATTGTCTACGTCCTCGGCGTGCAAATGTATCGCTCGAAGGACGGCGGCAAGACCTTCCAGGTGGAAGGCAACCGCGGCGTGCACTCCGATCAGCACGCCCTCTGGATCGATCCGAAGGACGGCCGGCACATGATCGTCGGCTGCGACGGCGGTTTCTACCAGACCTACGACCGCGCCGAGCACTGGGACCATTTGAACCATCTCGCGCTCGGCCAGTTCTATCACGTCGCGGTCGATCCGCGCCCGGTCTATCGCGCGCTGGGCGGGCTGCAGGACAACGGGAGCTGGGCGGGGCCGACGCGCACGCTGCGCACGACCGGGCCGATCAATGAGGATTGGCTGAACATCGGCGGCGGCGACGGTTTTGTCTGCCGTGTCGATCCGCGCGATCCAGATCTCGTCTATTCGGAAAGCCAGGGAGGCGCCATCCAGCGCCGCAACCTGAAGACCGGCGAGCGGGCCATGCTCCGGCCGCGACGCGTGCCGGGCAAGCCGGCTTACCGGTTCAACTGGAATACGCCGTTCATTCTCTCGAGCCATAACCCGAGCATCTTCTACTGTGCTGGCCAATACGTGTTCCGTTCCGTGGAGCGCGGCGATCGTCTGCGCATCATTTCACCGGAAATTACCCGAACCAAGCACGGCAGTGCCACGGCCCTGGCCGAATCACCGAAGAATTCGGAGGTGCTTTATGTCGGCACGGATGACGGCGCTCTGTGGGTAACGCGCGACGGCGGCGCCAAGTGGACGGAGGTCAGCGCCAACGTCAAGCTGCCCGGCCCGCGCTGGGTGGCGACCATCGAGCCGTCCAATTACGTCGAAGGACGCGCTTACGTGGCGTTCGATGCCCATCGTTCCAACGATGATGAGCCGTATCTCTATGTCACCGAGGACTACGGCCAGACATGGAAGTTCATCCGCGCCAACCTGCCGATGGGCTCGACGCGCGTTTGCCGGGAGGACATTGTGAATGCAAACGTCCTCTACGCCGGCACCGAGTTCGCCGCATGGGTATCGGCGAACCGCGGCGCCTCCTGGACCAAGCTGAACAATAATTTGCCGTCGGTGGCGGTGCATGAGATCGCTCAGCATCCGACCTCGGGCGAGATCGTGGCGGCAACCCACGGCCGCAGTCTGTGGGTGCTGGACGTCACGCCGTTACGGCAAACGACCGCCGTGGTACTCAAGGAGAAATCTCATCTCTACCAGCCCAACACGGTGATTCGCTGGCGTCTGGAGCAAGGCCGCGAAGGCATGTTCAGCGGCGCCGACCGCAAATTCTATGGCCAGAATCCGCCGGCCGGAGCGCAGATCTTCTATGCGCTGAACAAAAAGGCGGACGCGATCTCGCTCAAGGTGATGGATTACACCGGTAAGCTGATGACGGAACTGCAAGCCGCATCCGAGCCCGGTCTGCACCAGGTTTCCTGGAATCTCGGCCAGGGCCGTGGCGGCCGTGGTCGCCGTGGTGGCGGCGGCGCTGCCGCTGCCGGCGCTCAACAACCAGCCGCCGCGCGCGGTCCGCAACAACCGCCCGCGCAGGCAGCAGCTGGCGAATCGGAGGCTCCGCAAATGCCGGCCTTCTTCGGCGGCGGCATGGCCCAGCAGGCCAAGCCGGGTGTCTATCGGGTCGTGTTGACGGTAGACGGCACTGAGCATTCGCAATGGTTCCGCATCGAACCCGACCCGTCTGAGGCGGGAACGATAATCGCCACGGAGCCGGAAGATAAGTAATCCCTTAATTCTCGTAGACGCGCCGACTGGCCGATTGGCTGCTCGGTGCGTCTTCTGAGAGTTAACGTCCTACCCGTTGGCTTGGGGAGACGCGAGGAGAAAAGCGTGTGAGCCGGGCAGTTCCTTCTTCAAGCCGTCCGCGACGCAAACACCTTACGCTTTACGGAATCAGTTGGCGGACCTATTCGCGTCTGCTTCATGCTTTTGCGGAGCGGTCGAATATTCGGCTTGCTTACGACCGGGGTGAGTTAGTGATGGCATCTCCCCCAAAGGGCCTGGATGGTGACGGTCGATTTCTTGGGACCTTGGTTGTTGTGCTTACTGAGGAGATTCATCTTCCTATTAAGCGAGGTGGAGCGGCCACTTTGCGAAACCGTCGCAAGCGCCGAGGAATCGAGGCCGACGAATGCTTCTGGATTGCCAACGCCCACCGCATGGCTGGGCGGCGCCGTCTCGACCTGCGAACTGATCCGCCACCGGATCTCGCCATTGAAATTGACGTGACGAGCAGTTCCCTAGATCGCATGGGCATTTATGCCGCTCTGCGCGTTCCGGAGGTTTGGCGATTGGAAGGAGATAAGCTGAGCTTTCATGTACTTGGGCAGGACGGCAAGTATGTTCCCGTGGCCCACAGCCAGGCATTCCCGCAAATAGCGCCAGCTGACCTGGCTAGCTTTTTGATGGAAGGCCGGAAAGCAGGCGATGAGAACGTCGTCATGAGGGATTTTCGGGAATGGATTCGCCA
>DASZFN010001012.1:0-5539 GCA_035939715.1 Gemmataceae bacterium
AAAATGATCGCGCCCTTGAGGTCGCTCTGTTCCACCATCCGCTCCAACTCGTCGGCCGACAAGAGACTCGCGTCAAAGGCGCCGCCGCCCTTGGAACTCGTGGAGTCGCCGCCGCTGCCGCCGTTGAGGCCGCCGCCGCGATGGCGGCAAGCCCTTGTCGCGTAAGTAGGCGATGCCAAGGTCGTAGTGGGCCTCGGGGTGCCCGTTCGACGAGGATGCGGCGCATGGCTTCAGATGCCGCCGCGTAAAAGTGACCGCGACTTTCCCAGCGTTGAACCTGCTCTTGGTCCACCAAGCGGACGTAGGCCTCATGCACCAGGGCCGTTGCCTGTAAAGTTTGCCCGGGCTTCTCCTGGGCAATTCTCTCGCGCGCTAGCCGGCGCAGGGCGTCGTACACCAGGGGCAACAGTTCCTGGGCCGCGTCGGTGCGCCCTTCTTCGATGGGCTTGAGGATTTTGGTGACATCACTCATTAAGTAAGCAGAATAACTCGGGGGTTGGCATGGAACAAGGATTCCCGCGGCGAGTCACACTTCGCTAGACTTGCTTTTTTTGAGGATGGAGACTCAGCGCCTGTAGCGATCTAAGAACGGCAACGGCACCTTTACTGGACTCACCAATGGTCTGCATTCCATGTATCTCGACCTAAGACCTTTGGTCGGAGAGGACGCGAGGGTTCCCTTGCGTCCACTCGGAAATGTTAGTCAGAGGCAACGCCTTGACGCCTTAGGCGCGTGCCCCGTTATCGCCACGAAGGGCCTTCCTTGGTATTTCTCCCTTTTCTTGAGGCCGAATCCGGACCCTCGCGGCACTTGGAGGTTCAGGTATACACCGGCAACTCGCGACCCGGTCCGGCTCCCCTTGCCCTACGTCCCCCGGAGGCCCTGCGGACGCCGTCGGGCGCGCTCTTTCTGCTTGGAGGGTTTCGGCCTCGTAACCTGGCAATGACAGGTGGCGGAAACGGCGTTAAAGGACACTGAGCCCGAGGATCCTCTTCCTCTTGGCCAGCTAGGCCGACTTGCGCCGGGCGCAGAGGTAAACGGTCCGATGGCTCAATGGCGCCCCTCTGGGTACTGGATGTAGATCATCTGGGAAAGATCGGCTTGCTAATTGACCATGGCTGCGCCGCGGGGGACAATATCGCCGCGTTGTCCTCATACTGCGCAAAGGCGGGCCCATGCATGTCATTTGTCCGAACTGCCAGTGCGCGATCGAGCGCGTTGAAGTTTCGTCGCCCGAAACGATACGCTGCCCCGACTGCGGCTCGACCTTTCGCCTGGAGCCAGATAAGACGGGACCGTGGGTCGTTAGCGGCAACGAACGCCAACCTAGTCCGGTCGAAATCAACCAGACCATCTCCCACTATCGTCTGGGTGACCGACTGGGGGGCGGGGGCATGGGGGTCGTCTACCGAGCCCACGATACCCGACTCGCCCGCCCCGTCGCCTTGAAGTTTCTGCCCGAGGCCTACGCGCAGGATCCCCGGGCCCTGGAGCGCTTCCAACGCGAAGCGCGGACCGCCTCCGCCTTGAACCATCCCCACATTTGCACGATCTACGATATCGACGAATACCAAGGTCAGCCCTTCCTCATCATGGAGTTGATCGAGGGCAAGACGCTGCGTGCTCTTGTCGGCCAACGCCCCGCGCTGGCCAAGTTGGCTGAAGTGGTCGGCCAGGCGGCCAAGGCGCTGGCGGTGGCGCATGCCGCCGGTATCGTGCACCGCGACATTAAACCCGAGAATGTCATGGTGCGCGCCGACGGCTATGTTAAGGTGCTCGATTTCGGCTTGGCCCGCCGCCTGCCCACCGATCCGGCGTCGGCCCCGTCCGGCGAGGCGACGGCGCCGGGCCTGTTGCTCGGCACGCTGCGCTACATGTCCCCCGAACAGGCGCGGGGCGAAACCGCCAGCAGTGCCAGCGATATCTTCGCGCTGGGCATCGTGCTGTATGAGCTGGCCGTCGGTCAACACCCCTTCCCGGCCGACTCGAAGGTTGGCGTCTTGCACGCCATCATAGCGCAACCCCCGCTGCCGCCCACCCGGCTGAACCCGGAAATTCCGGCATCCCTGGAAGGCTTGCTGCTGCGCATGCTGGAAAAGGATCCCCGCCTGCGGCCCAACGCGGCTGAGGTGGACGCCAGGCTCACCGAGTTGGCTGGGTTGACAGCAGACCCGCACGCCGGTTCGGAACTGTTGTCCATTCAGCGCCATACGGTTGGACGCCACAAGGAGCTGGCGGAGCTGCGCGCGGGCTTCAAGTCAGCCGCGGCCGGCCGCGGGCTTTTGCTGTGCGTGGCCGGCGAGCCAGGAATCGGCAAGACCACCCTAGTGGAAGAGTTCCTCGACGAGCTGGCGGCGGGAGACCGGACTTGCCGCCTCGGCCGAGGGCGCTGCTCCGAGCGCTTGGCCGGGGCCGAAGCCTATTTGCCGTTTCTGGAAGCCCTGGACAGCCTGCTCCACGGCGCCGGCGGCGAGGCGGTGGCCCAAGTAATGAAGGTCGTTGCGCCGACCTGGTACGTGCAGCTCGCGCCGATGGTGGCCGACGATTCCTCGTTTGCGCGAGTGATGGCGGAGGCTAAGGTGGCCTCGCAGGAGCGCCTCAAACGCGAGCTGGCCGCCTTCCTTCGGGAGGTAGCGCGTCTCCAGCCGCTGGTGCTGTTCCTGGACGATCTGCACTGGGCCGATGCGTCAACCGTGGACCTGCTGGCTTATGTCGGCAGCAAGTGCGCGGCGATGCGGCTGTTACTGATCCTCTCCTACCGCCCGTCGGACTTGTTGCTGAGTCAGCACCCCTTCCGGCATGTGAAGCTGGAGTTGCAGGGGCGCGGGGTGTGCCGGGAGATCCTGCTGGCCTTATTGAGCCGTCCCGATCTCGAACGCTATCTGGCGCTGGAGTTTCCTGAGCATGGCTTTCCGGCGGACTTCGTTGGTCTCACGCACGCGCGCACGGAAGGGAATCCGCTTTTCATGGTGGACCTGCTGCGCTACTTGCGTGAGCGCGGCGTGATCGCCCAAGAGCAAGGCCGCTGGGCGCTGACGCAATCGGTCGCCGACATCCAGCAGGAGCTACCTGAGTCGGTACGCAGCATGATTCAGCGGAAGATCGATCAGCTCAGCGAAGCCGACCGCCGCTTGCTGGTGGCGGCCAGCGTGCAGGGCTACGAGTTCGACGCCGCGGTGGTGGCCAAGGCGCTGGCGTTGGAAGCCGCCGATGTCGAGGAGCGCCTGGAAGGGCTGGAGCGGGTGCACGCTTTCGTGCGTCGTCTCCAGGAGCGGGAGCTCCCCGATGGCACCCTGACGCTGCGCCACCGCTTCGTGCACGTGCTCTATCAGAACGCCCTGTACGCCGCGCTGACGCCGGCGCGGAAAGGGTCGCTGAGTACCGCGGTGGCGGAAGCGCTGCTGGGCTATTACGGGGAGCAAAGCGCGGCCGTGGCCTCGGAGCTGGCCTTGCTCTTCGAGGCCGGCCGAGATTTTGCACGGGCTGCCGATTCCTTCATGGTGGCGGCCCAGAACGCGGCCCGTGTGTACGCCAATCAAGAGGCGGTTGTGCTACTGGGTCGTGCGCTGGCGAATGCGGAAAAGCTGCGCGGACAGGCAGGCCAATCCCGCATCCTTGCCGCCGCTTTGCAGCGCGCGCCGCTGCACCAGACGCTGTCGCGCTTCGACGATGCGATCGCCGATTTTGAGCTGGCTGAAAAAGTGGCGGGAGAGAGCGGTAATCCGGAAGCGCAGATCCCCGCCATTTGCGGCAAGGCGTGGACACTCTTCTTTATCAAGCGCTTGGCGGAGATGGAGCAGTGCGGGAACCAGGCCGCGGAGCTCGCCCGGCGCTCGGGGTCCAGGGTGGGACTTGCGTTGGCGGAGGGTGTTCTGGGCGGCCACTGTTTATGCCGCGGGGATCTGGCTGCGGCCGAGGGCTATCTCGATCGGGCGATCCCGGTGCTGAAAGAAGATGGCGATCCGCTGTCCGCACTGGATGCCCTCTTCTATCGCGGCTCACTCTCCACCTGGCGTTTGGAATATGCGGAAGCCGAGCAGGTTCTAGGACGCCTGCACGACAAGGCCCGTGATCTCGGCGCTAGCTTTCACTTAATCGAGGCCCATTTTATTGGTGGCATGGCACTGGGCAACCAGGGGCGCCTGTCGGAAGCCTGGGATATGTTCCGCGAGGGGATGCGGCTGGCTGAGCTCAATGGCGATCGCTTTTGGCTCCCTCGTCTGCCCAACTGCCTGGGTTGGCTTCACCGGGAGCTGCACGACCTGGAGACCGCGGTGGGCCTGGACGCCGAAAGCATTCGCCTGGGGCGTGAATTCGCCGGCCCCGAAGCCGTAGCCAACGCGCAGGTCAATTTGGGCCACGACTACCTGATGCTGGGCGAGCCGGCGCGGGCCTTCGAGCACCTTCAAGAAGCCCAGCACATCTACGGTCAAGATGTTTGGTTCCGCTGGCGGTACAACTTGCGCCTGCAGGCCGAGTTGGCAAGCTATTGGATCGCCCGGGGCGATCTGAAGGTGGCTGCTACGCACGCCGCTGCATCGCTGCAAGGGGCGGAAGCGACGCTGTCCCGCAAACACCTGGCCTGGGCCCACAAGCTGCTGGGGGACATTGCGGTCCTGGAAGATCGAGTGCTGGACGGTCAGCGCAGCTATGCGACCGCTTTGGGTGTACTCCAGCGCCATCCGTGTCCGACCATCGAGTGGAAGATCTTAAAGGCCGCCGCGGAGCTGGCCCGGCGCCAGAAGGATGATTCCGCCAGCACCGAGTATCTCGGCCGCTCGCGGGCGGTCATCCAGTCCTTGGCCGATGCTCTTCAGGACGACAAGTTACGCCAGGGGTTTCTGGCAGCCAAACCGGTGCGTGACCTTTCTTCTTGAGACATGTTTTCCGACGAGGTCCGCCTGTTGTGGTCCATCGACTTTTGCGCAGCCTTTTTGGCAGTGGCTCGACCAGCCCAACTTCTGAATCAATACATGAAGCGATCCCGATGCGAAATCAAAGCGGTACGTTCATCGGTCCCGCGACCAATACCTGCGCTCGCGCGCAAGGTGAGCCACGCGGCCAGTGCGGACTTGGTTCGATGACCGATATGTAGCGGTCAAATTCGCAAATGGTTTGAGCAGCGTCGGCCACGGAACGGAACAGGCGATCCAGCCTGGCAACAACAACCACGGGCTGGGCCCGTCGCGCCTCCACCAAGAGGCGGCCTCCCGCCGACCGGCTCCCGAGTGGTTTGCCTCCCGCGGGACCGGGGTCCTCAAAAATGGTCGCTAGGTGCAGGCTCTTCATCTCGCAGTAGACCTGAATGCGCTGGCGTTCGGCCTCAAGGCCAAGGCCGCGCTCGGCCTGTTCATCGGTGCTGACACGGACGTGCCCGAGTGCAGTTCGCATGGCGAAATCCTCCGTTGGTGGTCAGGAGGATACGCAGGTGTGCGAAAATTGCAAGGAAAGAGTGGACGCAAGTGCACCCTTGCGTCAACTGGGATGGACGGATTTACGTCGATTTCGTGACACGAAGCGGACTTCTTGTCGCCATCG
>DASZFN010001013.1:0-1756 GCA_035939715.1 Gemmataceae bacterium
CAACGATCCCGAAGCTGTGCGGCGTGCGCTCGCCGAGTACCTGCCGATGGACACGAACCTTTTGAACAGCCTGCAATCGGACCTCGATTGGCCGAACATCGCCGATGCTTCCATCGTGGACGCCAAGGGCAGGGTGCTGCTCCACACCAACGCTCAACTCGTGGGCAAGCAGGCTGTGGATCGGCCGGATTTTGACCAGGTCCGGACGGCCCGCTTCCGCCAGCAACTTGCGCTGGTGTACCGCCCGGCGACGGTCTATGACGTGCGCTCTCCTCTTTTGTTGAACGGAGTGCCGTTTGGCACGATCCGCATCGGCGTTTCAACGGTGTTGCTCAAGAGTGAACTCAAGCCGCCTCTGATGGGCGCGGTTTATCTTTCGATTGTGTCGATTTTTGCTTCGCTCCTGCTCGCCGCCGGCGTATCCAATCTCGCGCTCGGGCCGCTAAAAAGGATCAGCCGGAACCTGGATAGCGTTAGTTCGGGCACAACCGAGGCACTGTCGGGCCATGAATCGGAACACGACGAGCTCGGGCTGGTTACCCTGAAGATTGCCAACCTGGGTCGACAAATGCGCGACAGCAAGGAGATCTTCTCGGCCTTAAAAGATAATGTCGACCAGCTCATGTCCAAGCTGCAGGATGGATTGATGCTATTCACGCGGGATTCGCAAGTGGTGCTGGTCAGCGCCCCCGTAGAGCGTTTCCTCGGCAGGCCCCGCGGAGAACTGCTGGGCAGAACCGCACGAGACCTCTTCTCTGGCGACACGGCGCTCGGAGCCAGCGTGCTGGAGGCTTTCGAACGCAGGCGCCCGCTTTCGGGCGAGTTTGTCGCCGCTGCCGGCAGGCGCGTCCAGGTTTCTTTGGATTTTGTGCAGGAGAAGAGCACGCAGATCGGCGCCCTGTTGATTATGCGCGACGCGGAATCGGTGCGGCGTCTCGGCGACGAAATCGAGATGTCCCGCCGCCTCTCGGCCAGCGGACGCGTCACCGGCGGCGTTGCCCATGAAGTAAAGAATCCCATCAATGCTATCGTGCTTCACCTGCAGCTTTTGCAGAACAAGCTGTCATTGCTCGATCCCGATACCCGGCGCCACATGGACATCATTGGCAGCGAAATTCACCGCCTCGACCGCGTCGTGCAAACTCTGGTCGACTTCATGCGCGCTCGCGAACTGCACCTGATGGAAGTGGACCTTCGCCGCGTGCTCGAGGAAGTTGCTGTGCTAGCCTCCCCGGACGCCGAGCAGCATGGCGTCAACATTACCCGCGACTTGCCGGAGGACCCGCTCCTCATCAAAGCCGACGTCGATTTTATGAAACAAGCGTTGCTAAACGTTGTGCTCAACGGAATCCAGGCCATGCCTCATGGGGGCGAACTCACCATTGCGGCGCGGCGCGACCAGAATTTCGTGGTCGCCGAGGTCCGCGACCGGGGCATGGGGATTGCTCAAGATGTGCGGGACAAGATTTTTGAGCTCTACTTCACTACCAAGAAAGACGGCAACGGCATCGGCCTGGCGCAGACTTACCAGATCCTGCAGTGGCACTACGGCTCGGTGGAATTTGAATCGAAGGAAGGCGAGGGGACAACGTTCCGCTTTCGCCTGCCTTTGGCTAATTCGAGTCTGGACTCGGAGCCCGAGGCCGCGGCCCACTCGAACCAGTGAGCTTGTAACGGGGAATGCCAGGCAACGGCGTAACATGGAAGAACGTCGCCTCGTAGCGGAATTGAATATGAATCTGGCCGTGATTCTCGG
>DASZFN010001014.1:0-4219 GCA_035939715.1 Gemmataceae bacterium
CATGGAGCTTTGTCCGCTCCGGCGGTCCTGGCGGTCAGAATGTGAATAAGGTTGCCTCGAAGGCAGTCCTTCGCTGGAACGCGTCAGGAAGCCAAAGCCTGCCGCAGGACGTCAAGGCGCGATTCCTTGCTCAGCAGCATCACCGCCTGACCACGCTCGGGGAATTGGTGCTAACGTCCCAGCGTTACCGAGATCAGGAAAGAAACCGGCAAGACTGCCTCGACAAGCTGCGCAAGCTGCTTCAGCAAGCGGCCGCGCTGCCCCGCCCGCGCAAACGAACCCGGCCGAGCCGAGCCTCCAAGGAAGCACGGCTTCGAGCCAAAGAATTCCGCTCAAAAAGGAAAGGCGGTAGACGGCCTCCAGCTTACGAATAACTTGCTTGCATCTCCCACCCGCGCCTTTACAATCGCTGGAAGCACCCGCCGCGCCGAGGACTCTCCGCATGCTGCTGCTGGCCGAGTATCATCAGGAGCTCAATCCGCTCAATAATCGGCTCCTTTCGACAGCGTTTGCGGCACTTCCGGTTTTGACTCTGTTCTGGTTGCTGGTGCCGCGGCGCTGGCTGGCGCCCAAGGCTGCGGTGGGCGGGGCAATCGTTGCCGTCCTTGTGGCCTGGCTGGTTTACCGCATGCCCTTGAGCATGGCCGCCATGGCGTTCGTGCATGGCGCCGGTTTCGGCTTACTACCGGTGGGCTGGACGATCTTCAACGCCATGCTCCTTTACAACGTGACGGTGGAGACTGGGCACTTCACGATTGTGCGCCGTTCGGTGGCAGGACTGTCCGGCGACGCGCGCATCCAGGCCATCCTCATCGGTTTTGCGTTCGGCGCCTTCATCGAAGGCGCGGCGGGCGGGGGCACGCCCGTGGCCATCTGCGGGGCCATTATGGTGGGACTGGGTTTCGATCCCTTTCTTGCCGCCGTGTTATGCTTGATCGCCAACACTTCCCCGGTCGCCTATGGCGGGCTGGGCACGCCGTTGATCACCTTGAACGGCGTGACCGACCTGCCCACGGAAACGCTGAGCATCATGGCGGGCCATCAATTGCCGCTGCTCTCCTTCGTCATCCCGCTCTACATGATCAAATGCATGTGCACGTGGAAACAGACGTGGGAGGTCTGGCCGGCGCTGCTCGTCTCGGGCGGCTCCTTCGCGATCTTCCAATTCACGTTTGCCACCCTGCACAACTATGTGCCGAACCTGGTCCTCTATCCCATGACGGATATCGGCGGCGGCATCTTCTCGCTGGTGCTGACCGCGATCTTTCTCAAGTTCTGGAAGCCCCGACGCGAGTGGCATTTTGACAAAGCGGACAAAACACTCCGCGAAAATGACAGCAAAGGGCCGGCGCAGGAACATAGTCCACACACCGTCGAGGCAACCGCCATTCGCACACAAAGCCAGAATGACGTAAAGGCCGAGCAGGCGAAATTGGGGCTTGGCAATGTGAGCCTTGCCTGGGCTCCCTATGCCATCATGTCCCTGCTCTTACTGCTGACCGGTTTGGTCCGGCAAGAAGAACAGCGCCGCCAGCGCGTCAAGGAAGGACCGATTCGGCTTGGCTCAATTCAAACGCGCTACGCTGTACCGATTCCGCTCTTGCACAAAGAATCGCTTCGCGCCGCCCGCCTGCAAGAGCCGGGTAAAGAGCTGCAGGCCGAGAGCGCGGAGTTCGACTTCGCCTGGCTGACGGCGCCGGGTTCCGCCGTCTTTGGCGCGGCGATCTTGTCGATGCTCATGCTGCGCATGAATGGAGCGCAGGTCGTACGCGTCTTTCGGCGCACCTTCTTTCAGATGAAGATTCCGATTCCGACCATTGCCTGCATGCTCGGCCTAAGCTATGTCACCCGTTACGCGGGCATGGATGCAACGCTGGGAATCGCGTTTGCCGAGACCGGCCTCCTGTATCCGTTCTTCGCCGCCATCCTCGGCTGGCTAGGCGTCTTTTTGACCGGCACGGACGCCGGCAGCAACGCGCTCTTCGGTAGCCTGCAGAAGATCACGGCCAGCGAAATCTTTGCGCATCACACCTCGGTCTTCCAGGGCGTGCTGGAGAAAGCCCAATTGCAAGTCCTCATTTGCACGGCCAACAGCACCGGCGGCGTCATGGGCAAGATGATCGACGCCCAAAGCATCTGCGTGGCCACCGCGGCCACCAATCAACTGGGCAAGGAAGCGAACATTTTCAAGGCCGTGATTTGGCACAGCATTATCCTGGCCGCTGTGATCGGCGTGCTCACGATGCTCCAAGCGTACGTGTCGCCCTTCACCCACATGGTGCCGCTGGTCAAACCCCCCGGGCCGTGAGCGGCATTTCGACTTGGCTCGTTCATTTTCATCCGCTATAGTCCCGCCCCAGTCGATAGTGGATGGGATATTCTCGCTATTCTTCGCTGCCAGCCTGGTGGAGGGATGCGCATGATCAGGTTTCGGAGGAACTCTGCGCGGACAAGGCAGACTACACAACGCTTGGCAGCCGGCGTTTTCCTGGCATTGTGTATCTGCTACTCAACTGCCTTGGCCGCCCACACGGAAATCCGGGAATTCAACGCCAGGATCGACAACAAGCCCGCCGGCTCCTACACCATGTCGATCGTCGAGGGCAAAGAAGGCAGGGCCGTGATGACGGCGGAAGCGTCCGTCAGCGTGCGCATGTACCTGGTAAAGACTTACACGTACTCGTATTCCGGCACCGAAACCTGGAAAGCCGGCCGCTTACAAGAGCTAAAGAGCAAGGCGAACGACGACGGCAAAGCTCTCGGGGTCGTCGCCTGGGCAACCGTGGACGGCCTGATGGTTTGGGCAGGCGGCAAGCAACGCCCCACCAAGGGCGACGCCTGGACGACCACGTACTGGCGTTTGCCCGATCCGGCGCTGCGAAACGGGCTCATTCATTTGCTTGACGCCGACACCGGAAAAGACCTTTATGGAACCTTGCAACTTATAGACTGGCAGGAGCTCAACGTCGCCGGCCAGAAGCAAAAGTGCTCGCACTACCGCCTGACTGGCGAGAAGCTGAATGTGGAGCTATGGTATGACGCCAGCGAGCGCCTGGTGCGAGAAAAGCTGGTTGAAGACGGCCACACGTTAGTCCTTGAACTAGCCGGCATCCGCTAACTGGCTTCACCGCGCAAACGACGACTTGAAAACAGTGCTCACGATTCCGAGCTTTGTAACCCGAAGCGCCAGCGAGGGCCCCTCGCGGGCGCTTCGGGTTACGATGCTACAAGCCGGCGGGAATCGCTCTTGCCAAATTTTCTGAAAATTGTTTTGCTTACCACGTCCCAAAGGGGAAGGATCCCCGGGCGTTGCCAAACCCCTCGATGCCAGGAAGGTGTAGCATGATGGACCGCGAGACCCTTCGCCAAACGCTTATTGAGCTTCTGGAAGCCGATACAGGGGAAAAATACGCCGATCTGGAAGAACAGGCCAATCTGCGCGAGGGACTGGGTCTCGACTCGGTGGACGTGGTCAGCATCGTCTCGCAGGTGGAACGCCGCTTCCGCATCCGCTTGACACAGCAAGAGCTGGAAAAACTTGCAACGGTGGCTGATATGCTCAATCTCCTGCAAGGCAAGGTTGCCGCCGGGCCGGAGACATCGGCGGCGTAACCATCTGAGCTCCAAGTCGGCCATTGAGTTTGCCAGTTTGCCAGGCAAGCAGGCCGCTGCTGGCGGCGATACCGGCCATCACGTCGAACCCTCCGAAACGCACACGACCTCGATACCGATCCGGCGCAGCGAATCCACAGGCGGCTCGTCCGGTGCGGCATCCGTCACGAGCACGCGGACCGCCTTGGCCGGCGCCACCAGGAACGGCTCGGCCGTCCCCAACTTGGTCCGCGAGGCAACCGCAATCACGCGGGCCGATTGCTCGACCATCGCCGCCTTGGTGAACACCTCGTCGCGGTCAGGCACGGTCAACCCGGCCTCCGGATGAATGCTGCACACGCCGAGCACGCAGGCGTCGAAGCGATACCGGCGGAGCGCATCGACCACGTCCGGCCCGACCACGGCCTGCGCGAACCCCATCACCCGTCCGCCCAGCTGAATCACTTCCACGCTCGACCGGGCGGCCAGCTCCCCGGCCACCGGCAGGCTGACGGTGACCGCCGTGCCGCTGAAACCTGGCGCGAGTCGGCGTGCGACCTCCAGCACGGTTGTGCCCCCGTCCAGGCAGACCGTCCGCAGTCTGGCGAGGAGTTCGGCCGTGGCTGCG
>DASZFN010001015.1:0-7868 GCA_035939715.1 Gemmataceae bacterium
AGTACAGCACGCACGCCGGCAGAAGAAGCAACCAGCCTCCGCCTACCACGCCCATGTGCCGGGGTTGGCGATGGCCGGGGATGGTGATGTCCCGCCCATCAAGACGGCCAACACGGCCGCGAAGATGGCCATAACAAACCGTCAAAATCCTTGGGGAAATAGGCGAAGACGGCCAAGATGGCCAGCCTCTCTACTACTCTCCTGGGGGTCCGCCGTCGATCCGCCAATGTGCTGGCGGGCGGACGGACGGGATCAAGGCGGACATCCTGCTTCCTTCAAGCAGTGCCGTGGATTTCACAACCTGGCAGGCCGTGGTCGAACTGGTGCGCCCGCACGAACTCTTTTCTCAAAATGGCGGTCTTCAGGCAAAAAGAAGGTGGGCAGTTCGCAGGAAGTCCGTGTGTGCCGTGTGTGCGCTAGCGCAATGCAATCCATTAAGCCTTTTGCAACCAACAGGGCCAACTACAGGGCCAACGGTGGCCTCCGGCCGGTGGACGGGATTCAGACCCCCGGCTCCAAAAACGTGGCAAACTGGCAAACTCAGTTTTTTTCGCCACGCAAGTCCTTACGTCCGTTGATAGCTCGGTCTAAACTCGAGTTTGCCAACCGTGGCAAACACAGTTGGCAAACTGGCAAAGTCATTTCGCGCTTTCCGTTACTCGTAGACTCAATGGGCTTACGAAGCGCGCGGCAGGATATCCGGTTCCACCTGGTAAGCATCGGCAAGTTTATTCATCTGATTGTAAAGCCCGACCACGGCAAGGACCTCGCCCAGTGATTCGTTATCGAGGCCGAGTTTCTGCACCGCCGCCGTGTGGCTGTTGATGCAATAGCGGCAGGAGTTGGTGACCGAGACGGCCAGGGCAATAATCTCCTTGGTCAGGAGATCGATCTTGCCGGGCTGCATAATGGCCCTGAGGCGGGTCCAGCAAAGCTGCAGGTGCTCGGGGTTGGTGGCGAGCGCTCGCCAGATATTGGGAACACGATCGATCTTCTTGGTCGCCTTGATGTCCTCGAAGACGGCACGGATAATGGGGTGGTCGCAATGCTCGTCGACCAGTTTCACGGTACTCATGGCTCACGTCCCTTCTCGGGCGAATCGGGGTCTGGTTTCTGGGCCGGCGTTTCTTCTCCTGTCATGAAAGCAGGCAGACGCGGCGGCTGGAAGGGCTCCGGCCCACGCGTCGCGGCGACGAACGCTTGCAGCGTCTGTTCCAGTCTTTCGCTCCAACCATGGTAATGATGCCGCACGTCATTCACTTCCCAACGGTCGTCCGGCTTTACGTAGAGCAGCGGCCGCCTGCCTGCCCCGCCCGCGGGCGGCTGCACGGGCAAGTGAAAGCTCCATTCCGGCGTGCGCAGCACCCATTCGGCCTTGCCGGCCGAGCGCAGGCCGGCACAGGCATAATGACGTACCGGCCCGATCTTGCCCTGAAGCAGCGGGACCAGACTGCAGCCGTGCGTCAACGGCGGCGCCATTCCGAAAAGATCGCACAAGGTCGGTAACAGGTCCACGGTTTGAGTCAACGCCAGTACGCGCCGTCCCGCCTGCTCGCGTTCCGGCAAACGGAAGATGAGTGGGATATGAACCACCTCTTCGTGCAGTTGACTCCAGGACGGCCACAGCAAAGTATGCTCGCCGAGGCTTTGGCCACTATCGGTGGTTAGCACCAGCAGAACGTCTTCGCGAAGAGCGCGGCGCTCCAGTTCGCCGCACAGTTGTCCAACCCATTCATCGAACTGCGTCACCGCCGCAGCATACTGGCGTTGGCGGATGAAGAAGTCATTTTCTTCAGCGCAACCTTCCGGGCCATCGCTGGCATCGTTCGCTGGTTCGTCGTACATATTCAACAGCTCTTGCGGCACATTCCAGGGCGGCCGCAAGCACGTGATGTCCGTATGCAGCAGCCAGCGCTCCTGCCTCATGAGCTTGTCGAGACTGCGGCTGATGTTGGCAAGCCTGCGTTTCAGGGAATCGCCAGCCGCTTCTCGCGCCGCTGGAGGTTCAGCGCAAACTTCGACGGCAACGCCGTGCGGTTTCAGGTAGCCGCAGGGCGCATCTAGCTGTGCTGGTTGATCCTGGTCGAGCAACGGGAGGTCATAGCGGCCGCTGTGCCATGCCCGGCGCGCGGCCGATGGATCCGGGTCAACGGCGATGTGCTGATCGAACACGACCGCTTCGGCAGCCAGGCGGTCCAGGTTCTCCGTGACGACCCATTCATTGCCGTAGCAACCCAGGTAGCCGATGTGCAAGCCGCCGGCCACGACAACGAGGATCTTCATGGGGAGATTCCAAGGACCCACAGTTTGGTCAGGATCAGTATCCCGAGCTACGGTATAATTACTTTATGTCACGCGCACCCTTGGGAGAAGTTTCCTGGGAAAGGATGATCCGCGCCGTGGAAAAGGTTCGCGAGCGCTTGCTGCGGGCAACGGCGGCGTTGGATAAAGCCGGCGTGCCCTATGCAGTAATCGGCGGCAATGCCGTCGCTGCCTGGGTTTCACGGGTCGATGAGTCTGCCGTGCGCAACACGCAGGACGTGGATCTGATGATCCGCCGCATGGACCTCGACGCGGCAGCAGCAGCCTTGTCGACCGCTGGCTTTATGAGGAGACATGTCGCGGGGATCGATCTTTTTCTTGATGGCCCCGGCGCCAGGGCACGCGATGCGGTTCACGTTATTTTTGCGGCGGAAAAGGTCAGACCGGAATACCTGTTGCCTGCTCCGGATATTGCCGAGGCCGAGCGAGCCCTGGATTTTCGGCTCTTGTCGCTTGAGGCGCTGGTAAGAATGAAACTGACCTCTTTCAGAGATAAGGATCGCATGCACCTGCGCGATCTACTGGAGGTGGGGCTTATTGATGCTTCCTGGCGTGAAAAGGTGCCCGCGGTGCTTGCTGGCCGCTTGCAAGAATTGCTCGACAGTCCGCACGGCTAAGCAGCAGCCGTCGGCTGTTGCTTGCTTTGACTTAAGCGACTGCCTATAAATCAAAGGTGGCTACGCGGGCCCGCTGCGCCGATCTAGATGTGACGCCAACTTCGAGTTCGACATCATTTGTGAGGACATCCCCTTGGATAAGCATCAGCACACCAAAGAGCCCGCGTCCCGGCTTCGCCACCAGGCGAATTCGGTCGGTAACGGCAAAGCCTTGAAGCCGGTTGATGAGGTCCGCATTGGCGCAGCCGTGCGTGAAATCCTGCTGGCAGTGGGTGAAGATCCCGATCGTGAGGGACTTCGGGAGACTCCCGAGCGCGTGGCGCGCATGTACGCGGAAATGTTCTCCGGCCTCCGCGCCGATCCCCGGCAGTTGCTGCAGAAGAAATTTACCCAGAAGTACGACGAGATGGTGCTCGAGAAGGACATCCGTTTCGAGAGCATGTGCGAACATCATCTCCTCCCTTTTCTCGGTAGGGCCCACATTGCTTACCTGCCCAACGGCAAGATCGTCGGCCTGAGCAAGCTCGGCCGGGTTGTCGAGGCCCTGGCCAGGCGGCCGCAGGTCCAGGAACGCATGACCGAGCAACTCGCCGACTTGCTCGTCGCGGAACTGGACCCGCGCGGCGTCGGCGTGATCCTGGAAGCCTCGCACACGTGCATGACGATCCGCGGCGTCCGCAAGGCCGACAGTATCTGTGTCACCAGCGCCATGCGCGGCGCTTTCAAGGACAATCAATCGACGCGGGCCGAGTTGATGGCGCTCGTGTACGGGGCGCGGTGAAGCAATGCTTGGCGTCTTCTGCCTTCGGCTGGCCTGCGGTCTGGTCGCTGCTCTCGTGCTGCTGTCTCCCAGCCAGATCAATCCCCGGTTCTTCCGCGTTCAATTTCTTACCGCACTGTGCCTGACGGCGGTGGCGGCCCTCTTTCTCCGCGACAGGGCGGATGAGTGGACCTGGTCCGCTCTCGGCGCCGCCATGGCACTGACATTCCTGGGGACATTGACCTGGTCGCTGGAGAAAGCCCCCGGCGGCCGGACGCTTATCTTCCTGGCCGCGCTTGCACTGGCGGGGGCACTGGCGAGCCTCGCGCTGACTGGTTCGGGCGGTACGGTTATGTGGAACCTGGCCGGCGAGTTTACGTCCGCTGCCGTGCTGGGTTTGGCAACGGCGGCCATGCTCATGGGGCATTCTTATTTGCTGGCGCCGGCGATGTCGCTGACACCACTGTTGCGCTTGTTGGCCGGCCTGTTCGCGGCTCTGGCCGCGCGGGGTCTGGTAAGCGGCCTGGGCTTCTGGACCAGCGACGTTTCTCTAGCTAAGCTGAGTGATACGACGGTTGTACTGCCGTTGCGTTGGGGATTGGGCATTGTGCTGCCGTTTATCCTGGCGGGCATGGCCTGGGAAAGTGCCAGGATACGCGCCACCCAATCCGCCACCGGCATTCTCTATGTCGTGGTAATCTTTTGCTTCGTGGGCGAGCTCATGAGCCTGTTGCTGAATCAGTGGAGTCATCTTCTCTAAAATCGAGTCCTGTCCTTCATCCGGATGGGCTCCTGGATCGGCCGAACCGTGAACGTGACTTTCTCCTGTCCGGAATGCGCTTGCCCGGCCCGCACGGCCTTGCCTGGGCCACGGGAATGGCAATGTCCGCAGTGCGATCATCTGTTGCCGCTGGCTGCCGATGCTGCCGACCTTGGGCTTTCCCGTTGCGTGATCTGCGGCAATCACGAACTCTACAAAAAGAAGGACTTCCCGCATTGGCTCGGCCTGACGATCCTCACGGTTGCCTGCCTCGGCTCGCTAATTCCGTACTGGCTTTATCACCAATGGTGGACCTGGGCGATCTTGATTGGCTCGGCTGCCTTTGATGGCTTGTTGTATCTTGCCGTTGGGGACGTGATCGTCTGCTACCGCTGCCAGGCGCACTATCGGGGCTTTCGACCGAACCCGGAGCATAAAGCCTACGAGCTGGGAATTGCCGAACGTTACCGGCAAGAGCGTCTGCGCCGCGAGCAGCTCCAGGCAGCCCGGAAACCGCAGTGAGGGACAGGCGTGGAGCTACCGCAACCCGAACGCATCCGGGACGATCTGCGCGGCCTGGTCAAGGGGGATCTCCTTTGCGATGACCTGTCGCGCACGCTGTACAGCACCGACGCCAGCATTTTTCAAATCCAGCCCGCGGCGGTGGCGGTTCCAGTCGACGAAGAAGACGTTCAGGTTATTGTCCGCTATGCGGCGGAACATCGTTTGCCGCTGATCGCGCGCGGCGCGGGCACGGGCCTGGCCGGCGAGTCCCTGGGCAACGGCATTATCATCGATCTGAGCCGCCATTTCCGTGCCATTCTGGACATCGGCGCCGACAGGGTGCGCGTTCAGCCCGGTGTCGTCTACCGCGAACTGCAAACGCGCCTGGCACGCGTCGGGCGACGGTTTGCGCCGGATCCTACGAGCGGAGTGCAGTGTACGCTCGGCGGCATGCTGGCGACCAACGCCTCCGGTTCGCGGGCCCTGCTGCATGGCTACACGCGCGACCATGTCCTGCAGCTGCGTGTGGTGCTGGACAACGGCGAGGGCGTCTCGGTCGGCGTTGAACCCCGGTCAGACGAGAGCCGCGCGGGCAGGTTTCAAGGGCTGTGCGCTCAGCTTATCGACCTGCTCGTGACCAATGCGGAGCTGATCGACACGTGCCGGCCGCGCACGCGCTTCAACCGTTGCGGCTACTTGTTGCACGATATCCTGACCCGGGATAACCTGCACCTGGCGAAAATGCTGGTCGGCTCGGAAGGCACGCTGGGGATATTCACGGAAGCGACCTTGCGCACGCTTCCTCTGCCGGCCAGCCGCAGCCTGGTGCTGCTAGGCTTTAATAGCCTGGACGCGGCCCTGGCCGCCTCCCAGCAAATTGTGGAGAGCAATCCCGCCGCCTGCGAGCTGATGGATCGCCGTCTCGTGACGCTGGCGCGGGAGCGAGGCCCAGAAGTGAAAGCCTTCGTGCCCGCCATTGGCGAGGCCGTGCTGCTCGTCGAATATGAGTCCGCTTCCTCGGATGGCGCGCGCGAAGCCGCTCTGCGCCTGGTCGATCACTCCCAGGGTGGCGACCAGCGTGCTCTCTTTGCTCTGCCGGCGTTTGCCGAAGAGGAAATTGAGACGCTGTGGACGCTGCGCGAAACCGTATTGCCAAGCTTATACGGGCTGCGCGGCGGCTCGCAGCCGATTGCCTTTGTGGAAGACGTCGGCGTGCCGGTGCCGGCCCTGGCGGTCTATCTGCGACACGTCCAGGAAATCCTGCAGAAGCATGAAACCACAGCCTCGTTTCTGGTGCATGCCGGGTCGGGACAGGTTCACACCAGGCCGTTCCTCGATTTACAAAACCCGGAGGAGCAGTCGCGGCTCTGGGCCCTGGCCGAGGAGATTCACGGCCTGGCTCTGGAGCTGGGCGGCACAGTGAGCACACAACACGGCACCGGGCTGGCGCGCACGCCCTGGGTGGCGCGGCAATACGGCAAGCTTTACCCGGTGTTTCGAGAACTGAAAACGATTTTCGATCCCCAGCACTTATTCAATCCCGGCAAGATAGTCGGTCCCGATCCGGGCATGCCGGCCTGGCCGTTACGGCGTAGCCCCAGCGCCGCTGCCGAGCCGGCGCAGTGGTCGCTGCGCTGGCGGCCCGGCGAGGTCCGGGAGCAAAGCGCCAACTGCAACGGCTGCGGTCATTGCCGCACCGAGGCGCCCCAGCAGCGCATGTGTCCGGTCTTCCGGGCCAGCCATGCCGAGGCGGCGACGCCCCGCGCCAAGGCAAATCTCGTTCGCCATTTGCTTCAGGAAGGCGCCGATCCACGTCTCCTGTCCTCCGATGAGGTTCGGGAAATCGCCGATTTGTGCGTCAACAGCCGCATGTGCGACCGGGAGTGTCCGGCCCATGTCGAGGCCTGCAAGCTGATGCTCGAGGTGAAGGCGGCCAACGTCGCCGAGCACGGGCTCGATCGCATCGACTGGACCCTGGCGCGCGCGGAGACCTTTGCGGCGTTTGCCAGCACTTTTGCCATGATCGCCAATGCCGCCCTGGCGAACCGGCCGGTGCGCTGGCTGCTGGAGAAGTTTCTGGGGGTTTCCCGCAAACGGCATTTACCCACGTTCGTGGCGCGCAGCTTCCTGCGCCGTGCCGGCAAACACGGCTGGACCCGGCGGCCGCGCCGCCGGGCCATGCGCGTGGCGTATTTTGTCGATGTCTACGCCAACTACAATGACCCGCAGATTGCCGAGGCCGTCGTGGCGATTTTGCATCACAATAACATCGAGGTTTACGTGCCTCCCGGCCAGCGCGGCTGCGGCATGGCCGCTCTGGCCTACGGCGACGTCGAAACCGCGCGTGAGACCGCCCAGCATAATCTGCGCATCTTCGCTGAGCTCGCCCGTGACGGCTTTGCCATTCTCTGTTCGGAACCGACCGCCGCCTTGATGCTGCGCGAGGACTACCCCGATCTGCTGGATGATCCGGACACCGTGCTGCTGGCGGACCATGTCGTGGAGCTGACGGGTTTCTTGTGGGACCTCCATCAGCAAGGCGGGTTGCGCACCGATTTCCGCGCCCTGCCCATCTCCCTGGGCCACCATGTCCCCTGCCATCTGAAGGCGCTCGGCAGGCCGCCTGCTGGACCGGCGCTGCTGGCTTTGATCCCGGAAATCACCGTGCATACGATTGACGTCAATTGCTCGGGCATGGCCGGCACGTTCGGACTGAAAGCGAGCGCCTACGAAACATCGCTGGAGGTCGGCAGACCGATGCTGGACGAACTGCGGCGGCCGCAAGCCATGTTCGGTTCCACGGAGTGCAGCACCTGCCGGATGCAAATGGAAGACGGCAGCGGCAAACGCACCCTGCACCCCGCCCAGTATTTGGCCCTGGCCTATGGACTCCTGCCGGAACTGG
>DASZFN010001016.1:0-12938 GCA_035939715.1 Gemmataceae bacterium
GAAGGCACAGCTCGAAACCTGGGTGCCGGCGAGACAGGGCAGATCGACCGACGCCGACGGCGACGGGGATGTGCGCAGACTTCTGTTGTCTATTCCTTGCACCACGGGCTTGACAAAACCTTCTCCATAGATGGCAAACTAGTGAACAACGACTATGCTTGTTTTCCGCTTATGCGTACGGCTGGGTTGTCCCCTACCTGACCGAGGACTACGCCTCTGAACGAGCGCGTCGCTGCGGTTATCGCCTTGTCGCGGATACGACCATCCGGTTGCAGCACATCGGCGCATACGGCTACAGCCTGTGGCCGAAGTGATCACGGGCTACGGACGCAACTCGGAGCAAAGCAATGGACCCGGTATCGTTGACCGAAGATCAGCTAGAGGCGCTAGCGTGGGTGAGCGTCGATTACTTTCTCAAGGAGGTGAACCACCGGAACGGGCTGATCCGGGACAAGACGCAGGACGGCGCGCCAGCCAGCATTGCCGCCGTCGGCATGGCCCTGGCGACGGCCCCGCTTGCCGTCGAGCGCGGCGGCGCCCCGCGGATCTTCATGGCCCGGCGGACGTTGAACCGGCTGCGCTTCTTCTGGAACAGCCCCCAGGGCCCCGAGCCCGACGCGACCGGCTACAAGGGCTTCTATTACCACTTCCTCGACATGGAGAGCGGCCGGCGCGTCTGGAACTGCGAGCTGTCCACCGTCGATTCGGCCTTTCTCCTCGCCGGCGTACTAACGGTCGCCACCTACTTTGACCAGGATACGGCGGAAGAGCAGGAGATCCGCACGCTCGGCGACGCTCTCTACCGCCGCGCCGATTGGCGCTGGGCACAGAACGGCGGCGCCACGGTCACGCATGGCTGGAAGCCGGAGTCCGGCTTCCTTCCCTATCGCTGGGAAGGTTACGACGAGGCGCTCTTGCTTTACGTGCTCGGCCTCGGCTCGCCCAGCTATCCCCTCCCCGAGGAGAGCTACGCCGCCTGGGCGTCCACCTATGAATGGAAGAAGATCTATGACTGGGAGTTGCTCTACTCCGGACCGCTCTTCACGCATCAGCTATCGCACCTGTGGATCGACTTCCGCGGCATCCAGGACGCCTTCATGCGCGGGCACGGCCTCGACTACTTCGAGAACAGCCGCCGCGCGACCTACGTGCACCAGCAGTACGCCATCCGCAACCCTCTGGAGTTCGAAGGCTACGGCCCGTTCTGCTGGGGCCTGACGGCGAGCGACGGTCCCGGCTGGACGGTGCGTGTGGTCAACGGCATCGAGCGGCGCTTCTTCGACTACATTGCCCGTGGCGCCCCGTACGGTCCCGACGACGGCACCATCGCCCCCTGGGCCGTGGTCGCCTCGTTGCCGTTCGCTCCGGAGATCGTGCTGCCGACCATCCAGCATTTCGACCATCTTGACCTGGGCATGCTCCGGCCCTACGGCTTCAAGGCGACCTTCAACCCGACCTTCCTCGTGGAGGAAGACCGCCGCGGCTGGGTATCCCCCTGGCACTTCGGCATCGACCAGGGGCCCATCGTGCTGACGATCGCGAACTACCAGAACGGCATGCTCTGGAACGTGATGCGGCGTTGCCCCTACATTGTCACCGGGTTGCGCCGGGCTGGATTCAGCAACGGGTGGCTGTGACGGGCGCGGGTCGAGCAAGGAGAAGAGAAAGATTAAGAGTAGGATTAAGATTCGGAAGAGGATTAAGAGTAAGATTACGAAAACGGCGTCTTAAGCTTACTCTTCATCTTGCTCCTAATCTCATTCCTAATCCTAATCTTCATCCTACGCTTTCTCAAAAATCCCGAACCGCCGCGAACTTTTTGCAGCGTCCTTGCGTCTAGAGAATGTTCGACGCTTGCTGCAGCCCCCCGAGTGGGAGTAACGATGATTGGTTCGGCATCCAATGTGACCCTTGAACGGATACATGACCCGCGTAATCCCGGCCGACCGGCCACGCGGCCCGCGCATCCATTGCGCTTGTGACGCCTCTTTCTTTCAGGAAAGTGCCTTCAAGGCCGGGCGTCACGAGACGCCCGGCCTTTTTTTGTTGGGCCCGTTCGTCTATTGGCCAGGATACCGGTCTTTCAAGCCGGGGAGAGCGGTTCAATTCCGCTACGGGCTACTGCTGGTCCGGTGTTGTAACAGAAGCATGGCGATCTGATACGTCGCTGGTGGCAGGTGCGATTCCGCCCCGGACTACTTATCAGTGGCAAGTGACGAGTGACGAGCAAAGCAGGAGAAGAGTCATGGTTCGGCGCTACCCGTTGAAACCGATACGTCCGACTCAACCCTGGGGCCGTGGCGTAACGGCAGCGTATCCGCCTTTTAAGCGGTAAGGTGTGGGTTCAACTCCCTCCGGCCCTACTGAGAGCTTGGCCCGTAGCTCAACGGTAGAGCCGGCCTCTTATGAGGGCCAGACGAGGGTTCAACTCCCTCCGGGCCGATGGACATTGGGGATCCAGGTGTTAGCGGCAGCATACCTGGCTCTTAACCAGCGTGGTGAGGGTTCGAGTCCCTCGGGTCCCACTGAAAATGTAGTCATCACGCTCTGCGGTGATGGAGCATCACGCGGAGCGTGATGCGTACGGAAGCACCCGTGATGTAAACGGCAGCCTGCCTGCTCGCCATGCAGGACGTGCGGGTTCGATTCCCGCTGGGTGCTCTGCCCATTCGCAGCCCTTGCTTGCGCGGTCGGCTGCGAATGGCGATTCAGGACGTAGGAAAGCCTGGGAATCCGCCGGTTTCGGGAACCGGAAAGCGTGGGTTCAAATCCCACCGTCCTGACTTTGGTGAGTAGTGAGTAGTGAGTAGTGAGTGGTGAATGGTGAGTGGTAGGTGACGGCGTTTACGACTCACCACTCACTACTCACTACTCACCATACTGCGGTGTAGCCCAATGGTAAGGCGGCTCCCTGTTAAGGAGACGATTGCAGGTTCGATTCCTGCCGCCGCAGCTTGAAACGGCAGGACCAGCCGATGGGCGACGGCAGCCGTCCTGAAAACGGCCGAGCGCTGAGCCTTGAGAGTTCGACTCTCTCTCCTTCCGCCTCCTGTGCCCTTGGCCGATCGGCAAAGGCGCCGGTCTTCCAAACCGGCAAGGCGGGTTCGATTCCCGCAGGGCACTCTCGGGGATCGGCTAATAGTAGGCCGGCAGTCTTTGAAGCTGCGCATGAACGTTTGAGGTCCTTCTGCCCGAACCTTGTGATATGGGGCTGCGTCATGAAACAGCGATTCCGGGGTCGTCTAACCGGTAGGACATCGGGCTCTGAACCCGCTGATGTTGGTTCGACTCCAGCCCCCGGAACTAAAGAGGCCGGCTCGGTAGGCAACCGGCAGACCACCCTTGCTTAAACCAGGGGATGCTGTGGGTTCAACTCCCACCTGAGCCACTGTTTGTCCTCGTGGAGCAGTCTGGAGTGCTCGCCACCCTGTAACGGTGGAGAATGTGGGTTCAAATCCCATCGAGGACGCTTGACGGCACGGTACGCAAACCGGCAAAGCGGCCAAGCTCAAACCTTGGTGATCGTTTGTGGGTTCGATTCCCACCCGTGCTACTTCCTGATCCCGTGGTCCAGCGGCGAAGACTCCTGGCCCACATCCAGGCAACGATGGTTCGAGTCCATCCGGGATCATTGAATTGCAGATTTTAGATTGCAGATTGTAGATTGGAGGACTTTCGTCTCTCCGCAAATCTGCAATCTTCAATCTACAATCTGCAATCGGTTTTGGGCTGCTGGTCCAATCCGGGACGACGCCTGGCTTGCACCCAGGAAATCGGGGTTCAACTCCCCGGCGGTCCACTAGGCCCCGATGGTGAAACGGACATCATCCCATGCTTCTAACTTGGGGTTCCGGGTTCGAATCCTGGTCGGGGTGCTGGTTAGTCCCGTCGTTCAGCGGTCAGGACATCCCCGTGACATGGGGAAGAGCGCTGGTTCGAATCCAGCCGGGACTAGTGGCCTGTTGAAAAAGGTGTCTGGAACCTTGCGGGTAGAATAATTCGCTGGTTTTCGCAGGCCTTTGAGGGTTCCAGACACCTTTTTCAACAGGCTGGTTGATGGTGTCTGTGGTGTAGTGGGAAGGCATGCGACGCTGTGAACGTCGAGGCAGCGGGTTCGATTCCCCTCGGACACCCTGGACAGGAGTGTGCTCCTGGGAGAGCAGGCGGTCTCCAAAGCCGCTCGACACAGTTCGACTCTGTGCGCTCCTGCTTTATGCCGGCGTGGCTCGATGCAGAAAGGCAGCGGTCCCGTAAACCGCCTCATGCTGGTGCGAATCCAGCCGTCGGCTCTGACCTGTCCCGGTGGTGTAGGGGATGGCATGGGACTTTCCGAAGGTCCAGGTCCTGGTTCGACTCCAGGCCGGGATACTGTTGCCCTGCGGGTGTGACGGATGGCACGGCAGTCTTCGAAACTGCAAGACGAGGTTCAATTCCTCGGCGGGGTGCTTTATGTCCTCGGGGTGTGGCGGATGGCACGCGACCCTGCGAAGGTCGAGGATCAGGTTCAACTCCTGACGAGGATACTAATGCTTAGAGCCTGAAAACAAAAATGGGACAGGCACGGCGTTCTGCCGAGCCAGTCCCCATTTTTGTTTCCGGCTCTTAGTAATTCGAGGGCGTCTGCACGTGATCGTTTCGGCAACCGAGCAACTGGTAAACGTGATGGTCGATATTCTGCTGGATGAAGCGCACCGAGCCGTCCGCCAGGCAGAAATTGGCGCCACCGGCATGGTTCGACTTGAATCCCCAGCACACGTTCCAGTTCTGGTACATGTTGATGGAGTCCGAAGGATTACACCAGTCGCGCACACCGCTGAAGTGATTGATGGGGACAATCGTCACGCAGTGTGCCACGCCGCCGTTGGCGCTGTACCACTGGTTGGTGGCGAGATGATCATGCTCGTTGGGTAAGGATTCTCCAATAAAGATCGTGTTGGAGAGCCCGTCCACGATCGAGGCGAGGTTGATCGGAGCGGCTAGCCGGTTGAAGCAACCGCGAATGTCGCCGGAGGAGACCGAGTTACCGTGGTCCGGACTCCAGCTGTAGCCGTAGAGAATGCCGTTCGCGGGATCTTCCAGGCGATGCGAGGCGCCCCATGACCCCGTGGGGTCGCAGTACTTCTGGTACGGTTGGAACGGAGGGCCCCAGTAATCGCCGCCGCAGGGACTCGGAGCGCACTGTGGGCCAAGGCTGCCTGAATAGTTGGTGCAGAAGGCAGTCGGATCATAATCATCGCTTGGGCAGCGAAGATATTTCAAGTGCTGGGGAAGAATGCCCAGGTTCAGGGCAATGCCGACCGTCGGCGTGGCCGGATCGTCCAGCCCGCACTGGTTGCGCAACTGGTTGAACAACCCGGAGCCCTCCATGTATGGCAACGTGTAAATATGCCACGAGCCCTTGTCCACGGCCCAGTTGATGCCCACGCCCGGTTGGTTCCAGAACTTGCCGCCAGGGGGCAGAAGGCCCTGGCTGTCGTGATAATTGTGGCAAGCCAGGCCAAACTGCTTCAAGTTGTTGGCGCACTTCATGCGGTTGGCCGCTTCGCGCGCCTTTTGCACGGCCGGGAGCAGTAGCCCGACCAGCACAGCAATGATGGCAATGACGACGAGGAGTTCAATCAAGGTAAAGGCCCTTCCCGTCCACCAGCGCCAGCGCAAGGAAAACGTCGGCATTTTAGCACTCCTTCGGCTCGTAAATGAAGTCGATAGATCAAAGCGCAGCCAGGAGGGTAACAACTCGCTAATGAAGCGGAGATGAGAACGGTATTAATGATGTGAGAGGACCAGGTTTGCTCCAACGGCCTCCCGCATCTGCTTTCCAATAGTAAAACAGGCTGACTTTTGCTGCCGCTTTGCTTATGCTTTAGGGAACCTTCCTTGCGATCCTTCCCGGACTTGACCTGAGGCTGGAACGATGGTTTCGCCAGGCAATCTTTTTCTCCGATTCGCGTTTGCGTTCACCTTCCTGGCAGGAGCAACGCATGCCGGTTCAGCCGATCCAAAGGCCCGGCCGCTTAGGCCACGAGAAGCCGAATTCTTTGAGTCGCGCATCCGCCCTGTGCTGACGGAAAATTGCTTCAGTTGCCACGGCCAGGCGAAGCAAAAGGCCGGCCTGCGTCTGGATTCGCTGCAGGCGTTGCTCCAGGGCGGCGACAACGGTCCGATCGTTCTTCCAGGCGATCCGGACAACAGCCGGCTCATCCAGGCGATCCGCTACAGCGGCGAGCTGAAGATGCCTCCCAAGGGCAAACTATCGCCACAGGCCATCGAGGCGCTGACGAGCTGGGTAAAAATGGGAGCGCCCTGGCCGCAGACCAAAAGCATGTCGGCGAGCGATGCCGGCGCGGCGGGTTGGAAAAAGCACTGGGCTTTCCAGCCGGTCAGGCGACCGGACATACCAGTAACAAATGACCAAGCCTGGCCGCAGTCGGTCCTCGACCGATTTATTCTGGACCGTCTCGCAAAGTCTCAACTCAAGCCATCGGCGCCGGCTGAGCGCCGAACGCTCCTGCGCCGGGCAACGTTCGATCTGCTTGGCTTGCCGCCCACGCCGGAGGAAATCGAGGCCTTTGAGGCGGACCGGGCGCCCGCCGCCTTCGCCAGGGTGGTAGAGCGCTTGCTTGCCTCCCCTCACTATGGCGAACGCTGGGGACGCTACTGGCTGGACGTGGCCCGCTACGCCGACACCAAGGGCTACGTCTTCTTTGAGGAGAACAACTATCCCTGGGCCTATACCTACCGCGACTACGTGATTCGCTCGTTCAACGAGGATCTCCCTTACGATCAATTTGTGCTCCAGCAGCTTGCGGCCGACCGTTTGCCCCTGGGACAGGACCGGCGTCCGCTGACCGCATTGGGGTTCCTCACGCTGGGCTGCCGTTTCATGAACAACCAGCAGGACATTCTCGACGATCGCATCGACGTGGTCACGCGCGGCTTGCTGGGGTTAACCGTCTCCTGCGCCCGCTGCCACGATCACAAGTTTGATCCGATTCCGTCCCGGGATTATTACTCGCTCTACGGCGTGTTTGCCAGCTGCGTGGAACCGACCGTGCCGCCGCTCTTTGAGGAGCCACCGCGGACCAAGGCTTATGAAACCTTCGCCAAGGAACTGAAAGCCCGCGAAGAGAAGTTGCACCAATTCGTGCAGAGCAAACATGACGAACTGCTGCGCGCCTCGCGCACGCGGGTAGCGGATTACATGCTGGCGGCGCATGCCTTGCAGCATCAACCGAGCACGGAAGATTTCATGCTGCTGGCGGACGGCGGCGACCTCAACCCACGCATGCTGGATCGCTGGCGAGCCTATCTCGAGCGGACGCGGAAGACGCAGCACGCCGTCTTCGTTCTTTGGCACGCCTTCGCCGCTCTTCCGGAAAAGGAATTTGCCAAAAAGGCAGCCGAGCTTACCGGCCAGCCTGGACCCGCCGGCCCTAAGCCGCGAAGCGCAACGAGCTCTTGGCCACAGGCCGTCAATCCACTGGTGCGCCGCGCCTTCGCCGGGAAGCCGCCGCGGACCCTGGCCGAGGTCGCGCACCGCTATGGCGAGCTTCTCAACCAGACCGATAAAGCCTGGCAAACGGCAATCAAGCAGGCAATCGAGTCCAAAAAGCCCTTGCCCCCTGCCCTGCCCGATCCTGCAGAGGAAGAGCTGCGGCAAGTCTTTCATGGGACCGAGAGCCCGACCAACATCGCCATGAATCCGGTCGGCGATCTCGATCTCCTACCCGACCGGCCCTCGCAAGCCAAGCTGCAAGAGCTGCGCAAGGCGGTCGAAACCTGGCGAACGACGGGCGCCGGCGCCCCGCCGCGCGCGATGGTTCTTGAAGACGCCTCCACGCCCTACTCGCCACGGGTATTCCTTCGCGGCAATCCGAACAACCTGGGCGACGAGGTGCCCCGCCGATTCCTGGCGCTGCTGTCAGGACGCGACTGCAAACCATTTCACGACGGTAGCGGCAGGCTTGAGCTGGCCCGCGCCATCGTCGACCGCCGTAATCCACTGACCGCGCGGGTCATGGTGAATCGCATCTGGATGCACCACTTCGGTAACGGCCTGGTGGGAACACCGAGCGACTTCGGCCTGCGCAGCGAACCGCCCACGCACCCGGAGCTGCTGGATTACCTGGCAGGCGTCTTCATGGAAAACGGCTGGTCGATCAAACACCTGCACCGGCTGATCATGCTTTCCGCTGTCTATCAGCAACGCAGCGACGAGCGGCCTGAATGCAAGCGCATTGACCCGGAAAACAGCTTGCTTTGGAAGATGAATCGCCGCCGGCTGGACTTCGAGGCAACCCGGGACGCCTTGCTCGCCGTCGCCGGATCTCTGGATGACAGGACCGGCGGCATCCCCATGAAGGAGTTCACCAACCAGACGTCAACGCGGCGGACCGTGTATGCGCTTATCGATCGTCTCAACGTTCCGGGGCTCATGCGCACCTTTGATTTTCCCAGTCCTGACGCCACCAGCCCCCAGCGCGCCACGACGACGGTTGCGCCGCAGGCGCTGTTTTTGATGAACAATCCGTTTGTGCTGGAACAAGCACGACGGATTGTGCAGAAGCCGGAACTTGCCGGGGAAAAAGATCTGGCCCAAAAGATTGATCGCCTCTATCGTCTCCTGTATGGCCGGCCGCCAAGCCCGGACGAGATGCGCCTGGGAGTGGCATATGTCGGCCAGTCGGCCGCTGCCCTGGAGACCTATACGCAGGCATTGCTGCTGACCAACGAATTTGTGTTTGTCGATTAGAAAGCCGGTCTTATGGTTGCGAACAGCAAACGAGACGAACTCCATCCCGCCACCGAGCGGCTTCTCTCCATCGATGCCCTGCGCGGCTTCGATATGTTCTGGATCATCGGCGGCGAAGAATTATTCCGTGCCCTGGCCACGGCCGGCAAAGGGTCGCTTCCGGAGAGGATCGAGCAACCCTTGCAGCGCTTCGCCGAGCAGCTCGAACACGTCGAATGGGCCGGCTTCCATTTTTATGATCTCATCTTTCCGCTGTTCCTGTTCCTGGTGGGCACCGTGATCCCCTTCTCGCTGGGCAAGCTCTATGAGCAGGAAGTGCCCAATGCCAAGATCTACGGGCGCATCATCCGGCGAACGATTCTGCTCTTTGTCCTCGGGCTCATTTACAACGGTCTCTTCAGGCTGAACTGGATCGTCACGGAGCCTTCCTTTCGCATCGACCCGAGCAAGCTGCGCATTGCCGGGGTGCTGCAGCGCATTGCCATCTGCTATTTCTTCGCCGCCGTCATCGTCATGAATTTCGGCATCCGCGTGCAGATGGTAATCTCCGTGATCTTGCTTATTGGTTACTGGGCCCTGCTGGCGTTTGTGCCGGTACCGGGAGCCAACGAGCCTTACCACTCGATGAGGGACAACCTGGCGGCTTACGCCGATCAACATTGGCTGCCCGGGCTGCACGTAGAGGCATACTACAAATATGGCGACAACGAAGGCTTGCTTTCCACGATCCCGGCGCTCGTGACGGCTCTCATGGGCGCCATGGCGGGGCAATGGCTACGCTCGCCTTCCAGCCGGTGGTGGAAAATGCTTGGCCTGACGGCGGCGGGGCTAATCTGTCTGGTTGCCGGATTGGCCTGGGGCCGCTCGCTGCGCGTGCTGGAGAACGTTTCGCCGGATTCAGTTATCTGGTTTCCGATCATCAAGAACATCTGGACCAGCTCGTTTGTGCTGGTCGCCGGCGGCCTTAGCTTATTGCTGCTGGCGACGTTTTACGCCATCATCGATGTGATTCGCTTCCGCTGGTGGGCCTATTTCTTTGTCGTTATCGGCGCCAATGCCATCACGATCTACCTGCTCAAGGAAATCATTCCGTTCGAGCGCATCGCCGCCTTCTTCCTGGGTCAGCCCGCCACGCCAGAACACGCGGGTTATGGCGCTGCGAAGCTCGCCAGGAATTATGGCCAGGTCGTCATTGAGGCGGGCGCCATATTGCTGGAGTGGCTGCTGTTGCTGTTCTTGTATATGCGGCGGATCTTCCTGCGCGTTTGAATGCGGCTTCTTACTTCTAGGAAGGCGTTCGCGCGTCGGTACCTGGCAGGCGCGCTGGTCGTGAGTAAGGAACGTCTACGTGCCAAATGGACATGAGGAAGAGCGCAAAGCTGTCTGGAACCGCAGTCGACTTTGGGGCATCGTATGGGACTTGGCTGATTTGGCGTACTACCTTGGGCTAGTTGGATCAATCTTACTGCCACTCCTCACACTGTTCGGCTGGCTAAAGCGGTTTGAACCGCCTGAAGGATGGCTGCTCTGGCGCTTGGCGGTCTCGGTCGGGCTACTCATTGTCTGCTTTCCTGTTGGAATTATTATTCATCTAGTCGGGCAAGCGGTTGCTGAATGGGCAACCGGTCTTCGGGGCAAGAAATAAGGCCAGCAGCTTTGGGTCTCTCATTTCGTTCAAAATCAATTGATTCCGCGGCACATGAGTACGGTTTTCCAGGCCGGCATTCATTAGAATGATTGGATGGAATGGCAAACCGCTTCAGACACCGGACAGACTGCCGGCCATAAACCCAATCTTGACGCTGCGTTGCTCACGCGACGCGAACTGCTGCGCCGCGGCGGCATGGGTTTCGGCTGGCTCGGACTGGCCGGCGTACTGGTCGGCGAGGGACTCCTTCCGGCAAGTGCCCAGGCGGCCACGGACATCAAGCCGTTGGCCCCGAAACAGCCGCATTTTCGCGCGCGGGCCAAACAGGTCGTGCACCTGTTCATGAACGGCGGGCCCTCGCATGTGGACACCTTTGATCCCAAGCTAATGCTGGACAAGTATCACGGCAAGCCGCTGCCCAGCGCGAACCTGCGTACGGAGCGCAAGACAGCAGGCGCTTTGCGCTCGCCGTTCAAATTTAGCCGCCACGGCAAAAGCGGCATTGAAGTCAGTGAATTGTTCGCGCAGACGGCGGGGTGCATCGACGACATCGCCGTCATCCGCTCCATGCACGCCGACGTGCCCAATCACGAGCCGTCGTTAATGCTTATGAACTGCGGCGACAGCCGCCTGTCGCGGCCCAGCATGGGCTCGTGGATCACTTACGGCCTCGGCTCGGAAAATCAAAACTTGCCCGGCTTCATCGCCATGTGCCCGGGCGGCTATCCGATTGTCGCCACGCAAAACTGGCGTTCCGCTTTTCTGCCGGGCGCCTACCAGGGCACCTACATCGATACGCAGCACACCGACATCCAGAAGTTGATCGAGAATATCCGCAACAATAGCGCCACGCCGGCCGAGCAGCGCCGTCAGCTTGACCTCGTGAAACGTCTGAACGAGCGCCATCTCGAGCTACGCCAGGGCGACGCGCAACTGGAAGCGCGCATTCAGTCCTTTGAGCTGGCCTACCGCATGCAGGCCGAGGCCACGGATGCATTCGACATCAACCGCGAACCGCGGGCCATCCGCGAAATGTATGGCTCCGGAACGCAGGCGCGGCAGCTTCTCATCACGCGCCGCTTGCTGGAGCGCGGTGTGCGCTTTATCCAGCTATGGAGCGGCCGCGAGCAGCCCTGGGACAATCATGACGGCATCGAGAAGATGCACCGCAAGCTGGCCGCGGAATGGGACCGGCCCATCGCGGCGTTCCTCAAGGACCTGAAGCAGCGCGGCTTGCTGGAGACGACGCTCGTCATCTGGGGCGGCGAATTTGGCCGCACCCCGGTCGCCGAGCTGCCCCAGCTCAGCGGCCGCGATCACAATCACTACGGCTTCAGCATGTGGCTGGCCGGCGGCGGCGTGCGCGGCGGCTATGCCCACGGCGCCACCGACGACTTTGGTTTCGCGGCCGTGGAGAAAAAGGTGCATGTCCATGACCTCCACGCCACGATCTTGCACTTACTCGGCTTCGACCACGAGCGTTTGACCTATCGCTACGCCGGGCGTGATTTTCGGCTGACCGACGTGCACGGCCGGGTCGTGCATGAACTCCTGGCGTAACAGGCTTCGTATCAACGCATGGATGAATAGCAAAACCACACAGGCCTCTCTGAAGCAAAGCAGGGCCAAAGGACCGGCTGCCGGGCGGCGGTTCTGGCTGCCGGCTCTGTTTGGCGGCACGCTGTTCCTCAGCTCCG
The DNA here is from genome assembly GCA_035939715.1 of Gemmataceae bacterium. Lineage (GTDB taxonomy): Bacteria > Planctomycetota > Planctomycetia > Gemmatales > Gemmataceae > DASZFN01. Next base: position 12,098 of record DASZFN010001016.1, read on the forward strand.
CCTTGCTGTTCCTGGTGCAGCCGATGTTCGCCAAGATGGTGCTGCCATTGCTGGGCGGCACGCCGGCGGTTTGGAACACGTGCATGGTGTTCTTCCAGGCCGCGTTGCTCGCCGGCTATGCGTATGCGCACGTGGCGCCGGACCGGCTCGGCGTGCGGCGGCATGCGCTCCTGCACTTGTTCTTGCTGCTGCTCCCTTTTCTCGTGTTGCCGATCAGCGTGGCGCACACTGCCTCCCCGCCGGGGGAAGCAAGCCCGATTCCCTGGCTGCTGGGAGTCCTGGCGGTGACGGTTGGTTTGCCGTTCTTCGTCGTATCCACGAGCGGGCCGTTGTTGCAAAGGTGGTTTGCCCAAACTGGGTACCCATCCGCGAAAGACCCGTACTTTCTCTATAGCGCCAGCAACCTGGGCAGCATGTTGGCGCTCCTGACTTACCCACTCCTTCTCGAGCCTTCAAGTTTTCTGAAAACGCAAACCTTGCTCTGGACGGGACTCTATGGTCTCCTGGTGGTACTGATTTTTGTGTGTGCCTGGGTATTGCTGGGCAGTCCGTCGCCCACGGCCGAGCCCAGACACGATGCAGCCACCGATTCCAGGCCACGAAGTGTAGACCACGGAATACAAACCTGGCAGCGCGTGAAATGGGTCGCGCTCGCCTTTGTGCCGTCCAGCTTGATGCTCAGCGTCACAACCTATTTCACGACGGACCTGGCGGCAATCCCTTTGCTCTGGGTTATTCCGCTGGCGATCTACTTGCTGACCTTCACTCTCGTTTTTGCCCGCAGGCCGCTCTTTTCACAGGCTTTGATGGTCCGCATCTTGCCGTTTGCCGTGCTGGCGTT